>JBPCPR010000190.1:0-4519 GCA_050998925.1 Gaiellaceae bacterium | reverse complement strand
GTACTGCGCCTCGATTGCCTCCGGCGCTTCCCCGGTTGCGACGGACATGATGTCGATCAGGTTCGCTATCCCCGGCTTGTCCGGTGCCCGGCGAACCTCCCGGCCCGAGTCGGTCACCGCTGTCTTGAACTTCTTCCTGATCGTGTCCGGCGGGTCGAGCAGGAGCACCGTGCCCTGCGGCGTGCCGCCCGTGGTCGACATCTTCCGCTCCGGCTCCTGGAGATCCATGATGCGCGCCCCGACCTCCGGATAGACGCCCTCCGGCAGCTTGAACGTCTCCCCGAAGCGGCCGTTGAACCGCTCGCCGAGATCCCTGGCGAGCTCGAGATGCTGGCGCTGGTCGTCTCCGATCGGCACCTGGTCGGTCTGGTAGAGAAGGATGTCGCCGGCCATGAGCACCGGGTAGGTGAAGAGTCCCGCGCTCACGGACTCCTGCGCTTCGGACTTCTCCTTGAACTGCGTCATGCGGCGTAACTCGCCCATCGTCCCGACGGCGCTCAGGAGCCAGGCGGCTTCGGCGTGGGCCGGGACGTGGCTCTGGATGAAGGCCGGGGAGCGGTCCGGATCGAGGCCGGTGGCGAAGAGCATCGCGGCCAGGTCGAGGGTCCGCTCGCGGAGATCCTCAGAGTCGTACGGCACCGTGATCGAGTGCAGATCGACGATGCAGAAGAACCCGCCGCCGCGCTCCTGCGTCAGCGCGTACTGGCGAAAGCCGCCGCTGAAGTTGCCGAGGTGCTTGGCGCCGGTCGGCTGGATGCCTGAGAAGATTCGCATGAGGCCGCCTGATTATCGCGAACTAGACTGAGCGCATGGCTGTCGTCGGCTCCCCCGAGCTCCTGATCGTGATGAGCGGTCAGGCGACCCCCGCGCAGGTGGACGAGGTAGTCGCCCGGCTCGCGGAGGCGGGGGCGCATGCCCACGTCACCCCGGGGAAGGACGCCACGGTGATCGGCGCGATCGGCGAGCGGGACCTGCTCGCCAGCCTCCCGCTCGAAGGCTTTCCCGGCGTGGAGCAGGTCTTGCCGATCCTGAAGCCGTACAAGCTCGTCTCGCGAGAGATCTCGCCCGACGTGACCGTCGTCGAGGCCCGCGGGCGCCGGATCGGCGGCGGCTACTTCGGGCTCATCGCCGGGCCCTGCACGGTCGAGTATCGCGAGCAGACGCTCGAGACCGCGCGCGTCGTGAACGACGCCGGCGCGACGATGCTCCGCGGCGGCGCGTTCAAGCCCCGCACCTCGCCGTACGCCTTCCAGGGGCTCGGGGTCGAGGCGCTCGAGATCCTTGCCGAGGCGCGCGAGCTCACGGGCCTGCCGCTCGTCACCGAGCTCATGGATCCACGTGACGTCGACGCCGTCGTCGGGACCACGGACGTGATCCAGATCGGCGCCCGGAACATGCAGAACTTCACGCTCCTGTCCGAGGTGGGGCGCTCCGACCGGCCGGTGCTATTGAAGCGCGGGCCCTCGGCGTCGGTCGAGGAGCTGCTCATGGCTGCGGAGTACATCCTCCGGGAGGGAAACCAGCAGGTCATCCTCTGCGAGCGCGGGATCCGGACCTTCGAGCGCTCGACCCGCTATACGCTCGACATCGGCGCGATCCCCGTGCTGAAGCAGGAGACCCACCTGCCCGTGATCGTGGACCCGTCCCATGCGGCCGGCAAGCGCGAGCTCGTGCCGGCCCTGGCGCGCGCAGCGGTCGCGGCGGGGGCGGACGGCATCATCGTCGAGGCGCACCCGGCCCCCGAGGAGGCGCTCTGCGACGGGCCGCAGCTCATCCCGACGGCCGAGTTCGGTGCGTTCGCGGACGAGATCCGGGCGCTTGCCTCGCTCATGGGCAAAGTCATCGGCTAGCCGGTGCGGCTCGCAATCGTCGGCACCGGGCTGATCGGCGCCTCGATCGGCCTCGCTGCAAGGAGCGCTGGCGCCGAGCGGGTCGTCGGCTTCGACCAGGACCCGGAGTCGCTTCGGGTCGCAACCGAGCGGGGCGCCCTGGACGAGCCGGCCGCGAGCGTCGAGGAGGCGGTCTCGGGGGCGGAGCTGGCCTTCGTCGCCACGCCCGTGGCGGCCCTCGTCTCCCAGGTGGAAGCTGTACTGGCCGCGAGCGGCGACTGCACGGTCTCGGACGTCGGCTCGACGAAGAGCGCCGTGTGCGCGGCTGTCGGCGAGCGCACCCGGTTCATCGGCGGGCACCCGGTCTGCGGGTCCGAGGCCCACGGCCCGGAGCATGCGAGCGGGGAGCTCTTCCGCGGCGCGACCTGGTTCCTGACCCCCGTTGCGGAAACCGACCCCGAGCGGTATCGGAACCTGCACGGGTTCGTCGCCTCCCTGGGCGCCTTCCCGGTGGCTGTCGACCCGCGGGCGCACGACCGCCTCGTCGCCCTCACCAGCCACCTCCCGCACGCGCTTGCCAACGTCCTCCTGAACCACGCCGGCTCGGTCCGGATCGACGGGCACGAGCCGCTGGCCGCCGCGGGCGGCTCGCTCCGGGACGTGACCAGGGTGGGGGGAGCGAACCCACGGATCTGGGTCGACATCTTCCTCGACAACGCGGCCGAGCTCCGAGGCGCGCTCGGCGAGCACCGGCGCCGGATCGAGGAGCTCGAGCATGCGCTCGACTCGAAGGACGCGGGGTTCCTCGCACGCTGGATCGGCGAGGCGGCGGGGCACCGGCGCCGCCTCCTGAGCGAGGCCTATCCGGACGCCGGCGAGCTGCAGCGCCTTCGCATCCACGTGCCCGACCGGCCGGGTGTCCTCTCCGGGATCACGCAGGCGCTCGGAGCCGAGAAGATCAACATCGAGGACTTCGAGCTCCAGCACATGTCGCCCGAGCGGGGTGGGACGCTCACCGTGCTCGTGTCCGGCGAGGCCGAGGCGGCACGTGCTGCCGAGCTGCTCGGCGCGCAGGGGTACTCGGTGATCGTCTCGCCTGCGATCGAGTCCTAGACGTGTCGGTGCTCGTTCGGCCGGGCGTCTCGATCCGGGGGGCCCTCGAGGTCCCGGGCGACAAGTCGATCTCGCACCGGGCGCTTCTCCTTGGAGCGATCGCGGACGGCGAGACAGCGGCCAAGGGCTTCGGCAGCTCCGCGGACACGCTGGCGACGGCCGCGGCGCTCCGGCAGCTCGGGGTCGGGATCGAGGTCGAGGGCCACCGGGTCAACGTCGACGGAGTCGGGCTCCGCGGCCTCGCCCAGCCTGACGACGCGATCGACTGCGCGAATGCGGGCACGCTGATGCGGCTCCTGGCAGGGATCCTGGCCGGCCAGGAGGGGCGTTTCGTCCTGACGGGCGACGAGTCCCTCTCGCGCCGGCCGCTCGAGCGGATCGCCGAGCCGCTTCGCCAGATGGGAGCGCGGATCGAGACCACGGATGGTCACGCGCCCCTCACGATCGAGGGCGGTCGGCTCGAGCCGATCCGCTACGAGCTGCCGGTAGCGAGCGCCCAGGTCAAGTCGTGCGTCCTGCTCGCCGGACTCTACGCGTCCGCCGGGCCGACCGTGGTCGTCGAGTCCGTGCCGACGCGTGACCACACCGAGCGTCTCCTCGAGGCCGCGGGTGCCCGCATCCGCGGCGGACCTGCGAAGAGCGTCTGGCCGGCCGACCGGCTCGAGCCGCTCACGATCGAGATCCCGGGAGATTTCTCCTCCGCCGCCCCCTTCCTCGTGGCGGCGACGCTCCTGCCGGACTCGCAGCTCATCGTCCGGGGCGTCGGTGTCAACCCGACCCGGACGGGCTTCCTCTCGGTCCTCGAGCGCATGGGGGCGCGGATCGCCGTCTTCAACAGGCGCCTGCAGGGCGGGGAGCCCGTCGCCGACCTGGAGGTCGAGCACGCCGAGCTCGACGCGACCGAGGTGCGGCCCGAGGAAGTGCCGCTCCTCGTCGACGAGCTGCCGCTCTTCGCTCTCGTCGCCGGTATGGCCCACGGGGTCAGCGTCGTCCGGGGTGCGGAGGAACTGCGCGTGAAGGAGTCGGACCGGCTCGAAAGTGTCAGAGCAGCGTTACGACCTCTTGGAATCCGGATCGAGACGATGCAGGCTGGACTCCGGGTTCGTGGCATCCCCTCCCGCCCGCGGGGCGGGGGCGTGATCGACGCGCGCGGCGACCACCGGATCGCGATGCTCGGGGCGGTGGCGGGGCTCGTCTCGAGGGAGGGCGCCGAGGTCGAGGGAGCGGAAAGCGTCGCTGTAAGCTTCCCCGACTTCTTCGAGATCCTCGACTCGCTCGCTGTCAGGTGATCCGCTCTCCATCGGCCCCCTTCCGTCGCAGCCGGGGCGAGGCACGCCTCGCCGGCGTTCGCGCGCCATGATCGTCGCCATCGACGGCCCGGCGGGGACCGGCAAGAGCACCGTCGCCCGCCTGCTCGCGCGGCGTCTCGGCTTTCGCTATCTCGACACCGGCGCCATGTACAGGGCGCTCACCTGGCTCGCGCTCGAGCAGGGTGTCGACCTCGACGACGAGGAGGCCATGGCCGCCCTCGCCGAGGAGAGCGAGACCCGGTTCGACGAGGATCGGATCACCATCGG
>JBPCPR010000184.1:0-4408 GCA_050998925.1 Gaiellaceae bacterium | reverse complement strand
TCCTCCTCCTGCACACCCTCGGCGTCGGCACGTCCGTGATGCTCGCCGTCATGTTTCTCTGCGCCGGGGCCGCGTCTGCGGCGATCCCGATCGGCCCGGCCGGCGCGGCCACGCAGGTCGGCGCCGGGGCGACGCTCTTGATCCTCTCCGGGGTCGAACCCTCGCGGGCGCTCGGGTTCGCGCTCGCGGCGCAGGCGCTTCTGATCGTGAGCGGGGCGTCGATCTTCGCCTTCGCCGTCGTGTGGCGGCTCGTACTCGGCTGTCGGTCGGCGCTCGCTCGCAGAGCCTTCGCGCCCGCGCGTTAAAGGAGACGGGCCCGCCGTGGCGAGCCCGTCTCCCGTGTGCGTCTAGCGGCTGCCTACTCCTGGTACTCGGGGCAGTGAGGCGACGACGCGTCGTAGACCTTCGACGTGTCGTGCAGAACCGCACGGAGCGCGTCGATGCGGCCGTGGCCGAAGCACTCGTCGTACCCCGGCAGGCCGATGTCCACCGTCGTGCCCTGCATGTGCGCCTCGACCCTCGTCGGCGACATCTTGACGTCGCCGTCGGGACCGAGCGTCCCGAACTGACTCACGATCAGAGCCGCGACGCCGGCTGCATGCGGCGAGGCCATCGAGGTCCCCTGGATGCAGATGTAGCCACCGCCCGGGAAGGTCGAGAGGACCGTCCTCGTGCAGTCGCCCGTCGTCCCGTTTCCGCCGGGAGCGGAGACGTCGTTGGCGCCGGTTCCGTAGTTCGAGTAGCCGGCCTTTTCGCTGTTCCGCCCGAGCGCCGAGACGCCGATTACACCCTGGGTCTCCGCGGGGACGACCTCGCAGTTGTTCTCGTTGGGCTCGGACGGATGGGCGAGGTCCTCATCCGAGTTGCCGAGTGCGGCGACCGGCGTCACGCCCTGGCTGCGGGCGTACTGGATCGCACGTTCGACCGCCCGGCGGAACGTTCGCTGGACCGGGTCGTCCATGCATTTGAACTCGGTCGATTCCTGGAACTCGTTGTCGTCGACGAAGAAGCTCATGTTGATGACATCGAACTTCTGGTCGCCCGGATACGTGATCCCGTCCACGACAGCGCTCGCATAGCAGTAGCCGGTCGCGTCGCAGACTTTCACCGGAACGAGCGTGACGTTCGGAGCCACGCCCACCATTCCGAGCTCGTTCGCCTGGGCGGCGACGGTGCCGGCGACATGGGTCCCGTGGAACTGGTTGTCCGTGCACGGGTCAGGCGTCCCGATCCCGGGGCCGGTGGGGACGAACGTGATGGAGTTCCGACCGCGGGCGCAGTCGACGTTCGTGCCCGCTGCGCCGACCACGAAGTCCGGGTGGTGGCCGTCGACGCCGCTGTCGAGGATTCCGACGTCGACCGCGCGCGCGCCGGCCTGAACGTCATGGGCCTCGGGGGCATGGATCGGCTGCATGTCCCACTGCAGAGGCTCCAGCGGATCCTCGGTCTGGTACGGGCCTCCCAGCGGATCGGGTGCCGCTGTGGGGAGCCCCTGCCAGGAGAAGTCGCTGCCCACGGACTCGAACAGAGCCGAGCCGCTGAGCACCTGGCAGAGAGTTCCGGTCGGTGACTGGACGACGAGCACGCCGATCTGGCGCGACAGGTCGGTCACGACGGTGCCCCCGGCAGCCTGGACTGCCGTGAGCGCGGCAGCACGACTTTCCGCGAAGGCGAAACCGTCCTCCGTCTGAGTACCGGCGAGGACGACCACATAACGGTCGCCCAGGAGCTTGGCGGTGCCGGAAGCCGCGGGTGACGCGATTGCAAGCGCTGCGACGAGCGAGAGCACGGCAACGAGCAGTACGCGCCGAATCTGATCTTTCGGCATGTCATTCCCCCTCTTGGATCGCCCCGCAGGTCGTCGTCACCGACGCGCGACCCGCAGGAAGTTGTGCATTTTCCGTGCCCTGGTTTTTCGCGCTCGAAACTCGGCCCAGGAAAGCCGCACAGTGCCTGCGTTTCCTAGCATGCAGGCATGGCGAGGAACGCCATCCACCAGGCTGCGCAGGCGTTCGACCATGCGGCAGAGGCTTACGACCGCGGACGCCCAGGTTTTCCACCCGAGGCGATCGCGACCCTGGTCGAGGCGCTCGGAATCGCGGCGGGCGTCCGGGTACTCGACCTCGCAGCAGGTACCGGCAAGCTGACGAGGATGCTGACGCCGACCGGCGCCGAGCTCGTGGCCGTCGAGCCGCTCGGCGGCATGCGGGTGCGGCTCGAGGAGAGCCTCCCCGGCATCCGTGCGCTCGAGGGAACGGCCGAGGCGATTCCGCTTCCCGATGCGTCCGTCGCTGCCGTGACCGTCGCGCAGGCCTTTCACTGGTTCGACGGCCACGCGGCCCTGGGCGAGATTCACCGTGTGCTCGCACGCGGAGGCCGGCTGGGGCTCCTCTGGAACGTCAAGGACGAGGATGAGGACTGGATCGCCCAGCTCGGGGAGATCGTCGAGCCACACCGGGGAACGGCTCCGCGTTACCTCTCGGGTCGGTGGCGCCGGGCATTCGAGGAAACAGCTCTGTTCACGCCGCTGATTGCCGAGCGCTGCTCGCACGTCCATGAGGTCGAGGTCGAGGGCGTCGTTGACCGGATTCTCTCCATCAGCTTCATCGCGGCTCTAACCGAAGGAGAGCGCGAGCAGGTTGCGGAGCTGGTGCGCCGCTTGCTGGCCGAGCATCCCGAGACGCGCGGACGAGAGACGATTCGCCTCCCGTACCGCACCGACGTCTACTGGTGCGGGCGCGTCGAGCGTGGTTGAGACCACATCCGTCCCTCGAATGAGGGATCGGACTCACCCTTATGGGGTACCCCTATCCCTCGTTCGGGGGAGTGGGGCGGAGGACGACGGTGATCCCCCAGGCCTTGCCGCTCGCGAAGAGCCGGTCCGGATCGACATCGTCCAGCCAGCCGATGAAGTGCCGCTCCGGATCGTCGGGCGTCGATCCGTAGACCGCCTGGCGATCGAGAGGGTGGACGGCGACGACGCCATCCTCGCCCCGTTCGAGGGCCGCGAACCGCTCTTCCGCCGCCGGCCCCTCTGCGTAACCCGTGCCCATGAGCCCAGCCTAGATCGAATCCTGGCGCGGCGCTTGGTTCGCCCACTCGCGGAGGTCGTACCAGTGGGTGGCGCGCAGTGCGTCCGCGACCTCGGGATCCGTGTGGGCCGGGTTGAAGACGTTGTGGTCGAGGTCGGCGCAGATCGCAACAGCCTCGAGCGGGATGTTCGGGAGGCTGACGAGCACCTCCGTGGGGACGCGGGCCTCTCCAAGCGTGTAGTGCTTGAAGTGCAGGTCGGGCGCCACCTCGAGGAGAGTCGGCCAGTCCGGGCAACTGCGGGTGCTCACGCCGCCTCCTCGCGGACGAGGTCAGCCAGGCCCCGCACGAAGGCGGGATCGGCGTTCATCGACGGGATGCGGTCGAGCTCCAACCCGATCTCGGCGGCCTTCTCTCTGGCTTCCACATCGATGTCCCAGAGGATCTCAAGGTGGTCGGAAACGAATCCGACCGGCGCGACCAGCACCTTGTCGACCCCGCGGTCGTGGAGCGCCTGCAGCTCGTCCAGGATGTCCGGTCCCAGCCAGGGCTCACCGGTCGGGCTCTCGCTCTGAAAGGCGACCGACCAGCTCTCGACCCCCGCGCGCTCGGCGACGAGCCGGGATGTCTCGAGGAGCTGGTCGCGATATGGATCGCCGTTCTCGAGGATTCTCGACGGCAGGCTGTGGGCCGTGAAGACGACGTGCGCGTCCCTGCCGCTGACGCGCTCGGCCAGGGCGTCCAGGTACGGCGGGTGGTCGTGCCAGCTCTCGATCATGTGGAGCTCCGCGCGGCCGCCGAGGGCCTCCTCGAGCCGGTCCCGGTAGCCGCCGATCGAGATGCCCGAGTAGTGGGGGGCGAGCACGAGTCCGACGACCCTCGTCGCGCCACGTCCGAGGGCCTCGTCGACGGCGTCCGCGATCCGCGGCTGCCAGTGCTTCATTCCGACGAAGACGGGAACTCCGAGCTCCTGCTCGAGGCCGGCGCGTTGCGCCTCGGTGATCGCGTTCAGGGGAGAGATGCCGACGCGACGGTAGCGAGCGACGAGCGCGTCGACCGCTTCCTGGCGGACCGGCCGCCCACCGCGGATGTCCTCGAAGTAGGCGGGGACGTCCTCGAGCCGGGAAGGGCTCCCGTAGGCCATCAGCACGACCGCGGTGTCCCTCGTCACAGCCCGATCACACATCGGGCACATCCTGTGCGCCACACGTGCGCTTCTCGACGGTACGCTCGAGCGCGAGCAGGGGGCGGGTCGGGACCCGCTCTAGGCGCGCGTCAATCACCAAGCGCGAAGGCGCCCTCAAGCGGCCACCTCGGTCCGAGTGCGCTCGTGCACGAGCTCGACGATGCGACATAGGTCGGCGGGATCCGTTGGCGG
>JBPCPR010000135.1:0-9919 GCA_050998925.1 Gaiellaceae bacterium | reverse complement strand
GGAGATGAGACTGGGGTCGCCGAGGCCGAGGAAGGCAAGCGCGGTCTCGGCGAAGATCGCGATCGCGACCGTCAGGACCGTGTTGGCCACGAGGAGAGGTGCCACCTGCGGCAGGACGTGGCGAAAGATGATGCGGGTGTTGCTCGCCCCGAGCGCCCGGGCCCGCTTCACGTACACGCGCTCCCGAACGCTCTTCACCTGAGCCCTGAGCAGCCGCGCCGTGGTCGGCCAGTAGACGATCCCGATGATGATGATGATGTTCCTGAGGCTCCTCCCCCAGATCGCGCCGATCGCGATCATGAGCGCGATGTCCGGGATGACCAGGAAGTAGTCGGTCACCCGCATGAGGAAGATGTCGAGCTTCCCACCGAAGTAGCCGGCGAGGATCCCGAAGGCCCCTCCGATCAGCATCGCCACGAGCGCTGCCGCGAAGCCGACGATCAGGGAGACCCGCGCGCCGTGGATCAGCACGGTGACCATGTCGACGCCCCCGTCGTCGAGGCCGAGCCAGTGCGAGCCGGAGGGCCGCTCGAACGGCTGCCCGACTCTCTCCCGCGCGCCGTAGGGAGCGATCACGGGCGCCAGGAAGGCGACGAGGACGACCAGCACGAGGATGACGGTGCCGACCGCGGCCTGAGGCTGGCTCCTGATCACCGACCAGATGACGCCGAGCGAGCGGCGGCGGGAGTCGGGAAGCTCGCCCGGATCGCCCGCGAACTGGGTCTGCGGAGCCGTCGTGGTCACGTCGTGATCCGCGGGTCGAGCTTGAAGTAGAGGAGGTCGGCGACGTAGTTGGCGAGCACCACGGAGAGCGTCAGGACCAGGAAGGCTCCCTGCACGATGGGGTAGTCCTTCGCGAAGACGGCCTCGTACGTCTCGAGCCCGATCCCGGGGTAGGAGAACACCGCCTCGACGAGGATCGCCCCTGCGACCACGTACCCGAGCGAGATCGCCATGAGCGTCGTCACCGGCAGGAGCGCGTTTCGGAAGGCGTGCCGCCAGACGATCGTCCAGTTCCTGAAGCCCTTGGCGCGCGCGGTCAGGATGTAGTCCTCGCCGAGGGTTTCGAGCATGGCCGAGCGCACGATCAGGGCATAGGAGCCGTAGAGGACGACTCCGAGCGTCGTCGACGGGAGGATCATGTGCGTGAGGCGATCCTTGAGGGTCTCCCACCACGTCGGGTCGGTGAAGGCGATGAACGGATCGCCGAGGCCCGAGATCGGGAGCGTTCCGGCGAAGAGGATCACGAGCATGAGCCCGAGCCACTGCGTCGGCAGCGAGTAGAAGACGAGCGAGACGCCGACGCTCCCGGAATCGAGGAAGGTGCCTCGGCGCCAGGCGGCCACCACCCCCGTGAGGATGCCGAGGAAGACGGCGATCACCTCACCGAGGAGCACCATCGGGATCGTGTTCCTGATCGGCGTGGCCAGCTCCTCCGTGACCGGCTGGCGCGTGGCGAACGACCGTCCCAGATCGCCCTGGGCAAGCTCCTTCAGGTAGATCCCGTACTGCTGGATCCTGGTCTTGTCGAGACCGAGCTCCTGCCGCAGGGTCTCCTTGAACTCCTCCGGGCAGTTTCGGCACCGGAGCGCCGTCGTCGCGTCGCCCGGAGCGGCGCGGAAGATGATGAAGTTGAGCGTGACGGCCACGAACACGGTCATCAGGGCGAACACGGTCCGCTTGATGACGTAGTCAGCGCCTCTCATGCCCGGTCTCCGGCTCCTCTCCCGCGACGCTCGTGGTGGCTACCCGACCCTGTGCACCTCCGTGTAGGGCGCCTTCGAGTAGCCGGAGAGCTTGCCCTCATAGCCGTCCCAGCTCTTGGACACCGCCCAGACGAAGTCGAGGTTCACGAGCTGGATGTAGGGACGATCGTCGTAGAGGATCTTCTGCATCTCGTAGACGATCTCCCGGCGCTCGGCCTGGTCGATCGTGACCCCCTGCTGCTTGTAGAGCTTGTCGTAATCGGGGTTGCAGTAGGCCGTGTCGCTCCAGCCGCCGTACTGGTCGCACCCGACCACGGAGAGGACGAAGTCCGGGTCGTAGTAGCCGACCCAGTTCCACATCGACAGGTCGAACTCCAGGTACGTGTAGTCCGGCGCGCCGATCTCCTCGAAGGCCGTCGTGTCGTCGAGCGCCTTCTGGGTCAGCTTGATCCCGATCTGGTCGACACCGTTTCGCACGATCTCGAATGCGCGGTTGATGCCCTGGACGCCGGTCGGAGTGATGACCTCGTACGCCATCTTCTCGCCTTCCTCGTCCAGTCTGATCCCGTCTGACCCCCGCTCGTAGCCCGCATCGTCGAGGATCTGGTTGGCGAGGTCGATGTCGAACGCCTCCGGCTCCAGGTCGGGATTCATCCAGTCACCCGAGACCTGCGCCACGATCGAGGCGACCGGTTTCGCGAGCCCCGCGTAGACGGTTTCCGCAATCTCCTCGCGGTCGATCGCGTGCGCGATCGCCTCCCGCACCTTCGGGTCCAGGAGCTCGCGGTTGTCGGGCTTCTTCGGGTTCGAGTTGAAGATGAAGTTGTTGACCTGGGCGCCCGGCGTGCTCTCGACCACGAACCGGTCGTCCTGCTTCAGCGACTCCACGGCTTTCAGCGGCACCTCGTCGATCACGTCCAGCTCACCCGCCTTGAACGCGGCGAACATCGCGTCCTCGTTCGTGAAGAACTGGAGGCCGACCGCGTCCACGTAGGGCGTCTCGGGCCCGTCGTAGTAGCCGGGGTTCTTCTCGTAGATCGTGGTGCCCTTCTTGTCGAACTCGCTGATGAAGAAGGCGCCGCCGCCCACAACCGGCAGTTCGCTCTCGACCTTGAAGGTCTTCAGGCCTTTGCCCTTGTCACCGATGCGGGGCTCCCAGACGTGCTTGGGGAGGATGAAGAACTGCTGCAGCTGCGGCAGGACGTTCCCCACCGGCTGCTCGTAGGTGATCACGAGAGTGTTCTCGTCGGGCGCCTCGAGCGTCTTGACATGAGAGAGGAAAGGTGCGAGCGAGGCCGCCGCTCCGTCCTTGTACTTGAGGATCGTGGTGCCCGTCCAGGCCGCATCCTCGGCGGTCAGCGGCTGGCCGTCCGACCACTCGCCCGGCTTCAGCTTGAAGGTCCAGACGACCCCGTCGTCGGAGGTCTCCCAGCTCTCCGCCCAGTCACCCTCGAACTCGAGGTTCTCGTCGTACTGGACGAGGATCGGGTAGGTCATGACGAACGCGATGTACGACTGCGCGTTGAACGCGACGAAGGGGTTCAGCGAGTCGATCTGGTCGGTCGAGCCGATCCGGACGATCCCACCCTTCTGGATCTCGCCGCCCTGCTTGCCCGTGGCCTCGCCACCGGTTCCGCTCGTGTCGGTGTCACCGCCTCCGCAGCCGGCCGCGGCGGCCGCCAGGAACACAGTCAGGATGGCGACGATCCATATCGCTCGCGACCTCATGGCTCTCCTCTCCTCAGGGGGGTGGTGCTTCGATCTACGGGTCGTTCCTCAGTGCCGGTTCATCGATCGTCAGTCGTCTTTCGTCGGCGTCGAGCGTGGCGTTCACTCCCAGCGGAAGCGCCGCCAGATGCTTTCCGTGACCGAGTGGAAGCTTGTATAGCACGGGAACCCCGAGCGGCTCCAGGCGTTGCTCCAGCACGTCCTCGATCGGCTTCATCCTTGGCCAGTGTGGCCAACTCTCGGGCCAGTCGCATTTCTCCATCTCCCCAACTACGACTCCGGCTATCTGGGCGAGTTTGCCGGCCTGCTCGAGCTGGGTCAGCATTGCGTCGACGGTCCACGGCGGTGCGTGGTAGTCCTCGAAGAACAGGATGCACCCTTCCGGCTCGAACTCCCACGGGGTTCCCATCGTCTGCAGGAGGAGGGAGAGGCAGCCGCCGACGAGCGGCGCCGTCGCCTTCCCGCCCCGCATGGCCCTGACGTAGGGATCGTCCGGATCCCGGGGCAGCTCGCCGGTCGCGTCGCCCGAGAGCACGGCCAGCAATCGTTCCCTGGAGAAGCTCGTCGTCTCCTTGTCCCCCATGCCGGCAAGCCCGTTCGCGTAGATGGTCGCGAGGCCGGTGCGCTGGCGAATCGCAACATGGAGCGCGGTGATGTCCGAGAACCCCACCAGCGGCTTCGGATTCGCCGCGATCACGTCGAAGTCGAGATGAGGAATCGTCTGGGCCGAGCCATAGCCGCCCATCAGGCACTGGACGACGTCGACCTCCGGGTCGGCGAACATCGCGTTCAGATCGCGAGCGCGGCCCTCGGGCGCTCCCGCGACGATGTCGTCTTGCTCCCAGAGCCCTTCTGCGAGCTTCACGCGATACCCGCGCCCCTCCCACCACTCGACGCCCCGCAGGATGTCGGAGCGGTTCTCGTACGGGCTCGCGGGCGCGGGGACGCCGATCGTGCCGCCCTCCGGGAGCGGCCGGCCGAAGCGGGTCGCCGCCGTCACGATGGCTGGAGCGGCTTTTCGCGCGGGGTCTGGCGGACGGGCAGCGGCCGTCCCTTCAGATCGGTGACGAAGCCCGTCACCTCGAGGACTGCGGCCTCGAGCAGCTTCTCGCCCTTCTCCGCGGTGCCGCGGGTCGCACGTCCCTGCACGCCCGTGGTCGAGAAGGACGACCACCAGGGCATCAACTTCAGCGGCCCGTCGCTCCAGTCCATGTAGGCGTACTCCGACTGCTGGTAGCCGAGCTCGTCCACAGCCTTCGACATGTCCACCGCCTCCGGATCGATGGCGAGGTAGATCGAGGTCTCGAGCTCGCAGGCGTGCGCCATGCCGCCCTGCTCGGAGTCGCGCAGGGCGTCGATCTTGCGAAGCGACTCCTGGCCGGAGAGGTAGAACGCGGCCGCGGCCAGCACGTTCGGAAACTCGACGCCCACGAGCCGCGCGGCCATCTCGACCAGGTTCTGGTTCGATCCGTGGCCGTTCAGGTAGAGCATCCGGCGAAATCCGTGACGTGCAAGCGAACGGCCGACGTCGAGGAGGTAGTTCGTGAAGGTGTCCAACCCGATCGTGATCGCGCCCGGGAAGTCCATGTGATGCGGGGAGTAGCCGTGCGGGATCGCGGGCAGCAGGACGACGTCGTCACCCGCACGCTCGGCCACGCGACGGCAGATCTCGCTCGTGATCCGAAGGTCCGTGTCGATCGGCAGGTGTGGCCCGTGATCCTCGAGCGTCGCGACCGGGCTCAGGCAGACGCGGTCCTGCTCGGCGGCGAAGCGCACCTCCGGCCACGTCAGCCGCTCGTAGAGGAGCGGGCTCGACCACATCAGCCGGCCACCGTCTGGCTCTGCTCACGCATGAAGCCCTGGACGTAGTAGGGCCCGAGACCGCCTTTCCCGGTCAACCCGCTCGACTTCCAGCCGGGGAAGGACTGGATTCCCGGCCAGGCCCCGGTCGTCGCGCCGGCACGGCGGTTGACGTAGACGACGCCCGCCTCGATCTCGTCCAGGAACCGCTCCACCTCGTCCTCGTCCTCGCTGAACACCCCGGCGGTGAGGCCGTAGACGACGTCGTTCGCTTCCCTCAGCGCCTCGTCCAGGGAGCCGACGCGCACCACGGCCAGGAAGGGCAGGAAGAGCTCGTCGCGGGTCAGCCGGTGGCCCGCCGGAAGCTCGGAGACCAAGGTCGGGGCGACGTAGTACCCGGGAAGGTCGAGCAGATCCCCACCCGTGATCAGGCGGCCGTCGCGCCGCGCCTCCCCCGCCGCGCGACCGAAGCGCTCGACCGCTTCTGCATTCACGACCGGCCCCGTGTAGGTCTCGGCGTCGGAGGGATCGCCGACGATCAGGGTTTCGGTGTGCTCGCGCAGCCGCTCGACGAGCTCGTCGTGCACCTCGTCGGCCACGAGCACCCGCGAACAGGCGCTGCACTTCTGGCCCGAGAACCCGAACGCCGAGCGCGCGATGCCCTCGACGGCCTTCTCGAGATCGGCATTTGCCGTCACGATCGCGGGGTTCTTGCCACCCATCTCGGTCAGCGCAGGACGCGCGTAGGCGCCCTCGTTCATCATCCGGGCGATCCAGCGGCCGACCTCCGCCGAGCCCGTGAAGGCAACGCCGTCGACGTCGCCCTCCACGATCGCCTTCCCCGTCTCCGCCCCGCCGTGGACGATGCTCGCGACTCCCTCGGGCAGGCCGGCCAGGAGCTCGGCGATCAGGGAGCCACAGAGCGCCGTCTCCTCGGAGGGTTTCAGCACGATCGTGTTCCCCGTGACCAGCGCGCCGGAGGCCATGCCGAGCGCGAGGGCGACCGGGAAGTTGAAGGGCGCGATCACCCCGAAGACGCCGTACGGCTTCAGGACGCTGCGGTTTCGCTCCGCCTCGGAGAGCGACCCGAGGGGCACCTCGTAGCCCCGGTTCTCCTCCATATGGGTGCAGTAGGTCTCGACCAGGTCGACGGCCTCCTCGACCTCCCCGATCGACTCGATCCGCGTCTTGCCGGTCTCGAGTGTGACCGCGGCGGCCAGCTCGATCCGGCGGTCGCGAATCAGCTGGGCGGCCTCGCGAAGGAGCGAGCAGCGCTCCTCGTAGGGCATCGAGCGCCAGCCTGGCTGCGCCTCTCGGGCACGGGCGAGCGCCTCGGCGACGAGCCCCGCGTCCGCCGCGTGTGCCCGGCTCGCGATCTCGTCCGCATGGGACGGGTTCGGGCGCTCGAAGACGGGGCCGTCGTCCCGCTCGGTGCCCGCGACGACATGGCGGAGAGGCTCGCCGGTTCCGTCACGCGCCTCCTCGAGCGCCTGCTCGAACCGGGCGTCGAGCTCGGGGTAGCTCGTGCCGCTCGTGTAGGTGATCCTCGTGGCCATCGTCCGGAACTCTCTCACCTGGATGGTTGCTCGACAATTACCACGGAGGAAGACCGGAAGGTGTAGAACCCGCGCATGCGCACCTGTGTCGTGGGTCTCGCGGCCCTCGTCGTCCTGACGGGCTGCGCCGGGAGCGACCGCGAACCTCCCGGCGAGCGCCTGCCGGATCTCGATCAGGCTCTTCCGGGAGCGATCTCGATCGAGACGCGAGACGGGCGTCGGGTGCTCGTCTTCTCCTCGGCCGTGGAGAACGTCGGCGCGGGAGCGCTCGTCATCGCAGGCAGTCGCAGGAGCCGGGCCGTCCGCACGATGCAGATCCGACAGCTCGTCGCGAGAGTCGACGGCTCCACAGCCGTTCACAGCCTGAGGGGCCAGCTTCGGTACGTGCACTCGGAGACCCACTCTCACTGGCACCTGCTCGGCTTCGAGCGCTATGCGCTCAGGCGCGCCTCGGACGGCCGCCTCGTGGCGCCCGACCGGAAGACCGGTTTCTGCCTCGGCGACCGCTACCGGATGGCGCGTCGACCCGCTACAGCGCCCCCGAAAGCGGTCTGGGTCGGTGAGTGCGGCCGCAGCCGCACTCACCTGCTTCGACTCCGCCAGGGAATCTCACCGGGCCACGGTGACGACTACGTCCCCGCCCTCGAGGGACAGTTCCTCGACCTGACAGGCGTCCCGGCGGGGCGCTACGTCCTCGTCCATCGCGTGAATGCCGAGCGCTCCATTCGGGAGTGGAGCTATGCGAACAACGCCGCCTCGGTGTTGCTCGACCTCCGAGGCCACACCGTGCGGGTCCTCGCGCGCTGCCCGGGTGCCGCTACTTGTGGGCACTAGGGAACCGGCCGGCGTGCCGGGCCGAGTCCTCGTCGCTCTCGACAGCTTCAAGGGGACGTTCTCGGCCTCGCACGTCGCCGCGGCCCTGACGCGCGGGCTCCGCGCCGGCGGACGGGAAGTCTGCGAGCTCCCCGTGGCCGACGGCGGCGAGGGGACGCTGGACGCGCTCCTGTCGGCGCTCGGCGGCAAGCGGCGAGCCGCGACGGTCGCAGACCCGCTCGGCCGTCCGGTCGAGGCCGCGTATGGACTGCTCCCCGACGGCACCGCGATCGTCGAGAGCGCGCAGGCAAGCGGCCTCGGGCTTGTCGCGGAAGCCGATCGCGACGCCTGGGCCTCCTCCACGTATGGCACGGGAGAGCTCATCGTCGCAGCCGTTCAGGAGGGCTCCTCGCGGGTGCTCGTCGCCGTCGGCGGCACGGCGACCACGGACGCAGGCGAGGGCGCGATCGCGGCGCTCGAAAAAGCGGCCGCCGAGGTGGAGCTTGTCGCGCTCTGCGACGTCCAGACGCCGTGGGAGGACGCTGCCCGGGTCTTCGGGCCGCAGAAGGGAGCCGATCCGGCGACCGTGAGGCGCCTCGAGCGCCGCCTGGAGGGGCTGGCGCTTCGAGCGCCTCGCGACCCGCGTGGGGTTCCGATGACGGGCGCGGGCGGCGGACTGGCGGGCGGCCTCTGGGCTTTTCGCAGCGCCAGGCTCGTCTCCGGTGGCCCCTACGTCCTGGACGCCGTCGACTTCGACGAGAAGCTCGAGCGCGCGGCCCTCTGCGTCACCGGAGAGGGTGCTCTCGACCAGCAGAGCGCCGCGGGTAAGATCGTCGGGGAAGTCGCCGCCCGGTGCCGGCTCGCCGGAATCCCTTGTCAGGCCGTCGTCGGCGAGAACCGGCTCGGGCCGGGAGCCCTCGGCCTCACACGCGTGATCGAGGCAGGAACGCTGGCGGCCCTCGAGCAAGCTGGGAGAGCGATCGCCACCACGGCGACAGCACTTGCGCTCGACGAGTCCGGCAACCACACTCGTTGAGGGCCCTCTTGCTGCAGACCATCCTCGTTGCCTACGACGATCCGACCTCGGAGACGCTCGGGCGCGCCGCCGACCTCGCGGTTGCGCTCGGGGCCCGCCTCATCGTCACGAACGTAGCCGCGCCCGTCGACTCGGCGGAAGCCGAGAGCGCCAAAGGCTACGCGAGCGAGCGGCTCGAGCAGGCTCGCAGCTTTATCGGCCCGCGCGCGCTCGAGGCGGAATTCGTCCCTTCCGTCGGCCCGCCCGCGGATGCGATCGTGCGTCTGGCCGAGGAGCGGGACGTCGACCTGATCGTCGTCGGAACGCGCAGGAAGAAGTTCTTGGAGCGCCTCGTCGAGGGGAGCGTCAACCAGGACGTCCTCCGTCGAGCGCCCTGTGACGTCCTCGTCGTCCACTAGACCTTCGCCACGCCCAACTCCGCCGGCTCACCACAGGTGCGACTGCAGCAGCCTCGCGAGCGGCTCGCTCTCAGATGAACGATCCACGACTTGCGATCGCGGGTCTCCTCATCGGGGTTCTCGTCGGCATGACGGGCATGGGTGGGGGCTCCCTCATGACACCGATCCTCATCTTCCTCTTCAACTTCAATCCGGCCCTCGCGATCGGGACGGACATCCTGCACGGGGCGGTCTTCAAGTCGTTCGGCGCGATTCACCACCGCAGACTCGGAACGGTGAGAGCGAGGCTCGGATCCTGGATGCTGCTCGGAAGCGCGCCGACGTCTCTGCTGGGCGTCTGGGGGGCAACGTTCCTGACCGATCGCTACGGCGACAGCGTCGACTCGGTCCAGGGCAAGGTGCTCGGAGTCATGCTGATCGTCGGAGCGGTCGGCTTCCTCTTGAAGGCGTTGGTCCGCTCGGGCTCGGGTGTCGCGGGACTCGGCGCCCTCACCAGGCGCGATCGGATCATCGCCGTCGCGATCGGGGCCGTCGGCGGTTTCGTCGTCGGCTTGACGTCCGTGGGAAGCGGCACGCTCTTTGCGCTCGCAATGCTCCTTGCCTTCCCCCTCGCCACGAGGAACATCGTCGGGACGGACATCTTCCATGCGGCGGCGCTCCTCTGGGTGGCCGGCTTCGGCCACCTCGTGGCGGGAAACGTCGACCTGGGTGCGATGGGATGGTTGCTACTGGGGTCAATCCCGGGCGTGCTGATCGGCAGCCAGGTCAGCGTCGGCTTGCCCGAAAAGACGTTGCGCCTCGCGCTTGCAGCTGCACTCGCGCTCAGCGGCCTGAAGCTGCTCGACGTCCCCCACTCGTCGCTCATCGTCGTCGTGTCCCTGG
>JBPCPR010000104.1:0-3602 GCA_050998925.1 Gaiellaceae bacterium | reverse complement strand
GTAGCCGAGCGCCCAGGGGCGGTGGTCGACCGCGAGCACACACACGCCGCGGCGTCCGAGCGAGCGGATGGCCGCGAGCCCGTTCACCCAGCCGACCTCGGCCACGACGGCGGTTCCAGGGCGGGTCGGCATGCGGCCGGAGTGTACGTTCGGGACGAAGAGGGGCGGGCCGGCTTACGAGGGGCTGTTCAAGAGCTCCCAGCCCTGGCGCAGGAAGGGCGTCCGGTCGACGACGGCGCCGATCTCGGACGGTGGATGCACGCCCTCGTCCGTGACGATCCGGTCGATGAACTCGGCCGGCGTCAGATCCCAATCCTTCTCCTCGGGCTCCACGGGGTCGTACGGGACGAGCTTCAGCGTCTCGCAGGCCACGACGACCTGGACGCCTGCCTCTTTGGCCGCCTTGGCCAGCGCGCGGGTGCCGACCTTGTTGACGAGCGAGCCGTCGATGTAGACACCGTCCGCTCCGACGAGCAGGAGGTCGACCGTCGTCACCGCGCGCTCGGCGTCCTCGTCGGCGACGAGCTCGACGGTGAGCCCCTCGGCGGCGAGCTCCTCCGAGAACGGGCGGCCCTCTCCGTGAGGGTCGGAGACCGTGCAGACGATCCTCGCCGGCTGTGCGTGTACGAGCGCCTCGCGAACGGTTGCGGACGCCGAGTGCGTCATGACCGTGCCCTTCAGATCCTCGGAGAGGAGTACCGAGATCGAATGGGCGGCGCGGTCTCTCTGGGCGATCAGGGCTGACGCCTCCTCGACGAGGCGCTCGGTCGACCTGGAGGCGGCGACCACGCGACCGACCGCCCCGGCCACCGCGCCCATCGCGGGTCGGGCCGAGGCGAGCGTGCGCCCCGCTTCAACCGGGTCGGCACCGCCCTGCACCGCGTCTGACAGCGCCTCGACCGCCTGCCGGGCGAGCCAGCCCGCCCCGTGGGTCGTGTCCGTGGCGATCAGGTCGACTCGCTCGGTCAGCTTGTTGTCCATGATCTAGGGCCGCAGGCTAACAGGGAGCACTTCCTAGCCTTGGTAGCCTCTGCCACGATGACGGAGGTCGTGACCGCCCCCGGGCTGCTTCCGGCGCTCGCAGACGAGCCGCGCCCCGAGATTTCGCTCGTCGTCCCGGTCTACAACGAGGAGGCGACGCTCGAGGAGGTCTACCGCCAGGCGGTAGCCGCGCTCGAGAGCCTCGGGCGTCCGTACGAGCTGATCCTGATCGACGACGGCTCCGCGGACGGGACCTGGGCGATCGCCGAGCGGCTCAACGACGCCGACCCGCATGTCCGCGGAGTCCGGTTCAAAAGGAACTTCGGACAGCATCCGGCCATGCACGCCGGCCTGGTGCGCGCTCGAGGAGACATCGTCGTGACCATGGACGGCGATCTCCAGAACTCGCCGGCCGATCTGCCGAAGCTCGTCGCCGCCGTCGAGGCCGGGAGCGACGTCGCCAGCGGGAGGCGGCGAGGCCGGGAAGATGCCTGGGGCCGGACTCTCCCCTCGCGGCTCATCAACCGCATGCTCCGTGCCTTCACGAAGGTCGACATCGCCGACTTCGGCTGCGCCTTCAACGCCTACCGGCGGAGTGCGATCGAGCCCGTGCTCGGGTCGATCGGCAAGCAGAAGTTCACCAAGGCGCTCGTCCTCTCGGCGGGCGCCAGCGTCGTCGAGGTCGATCTCGACCACCGGGCGCGCCAGGGCCAGTCGCGCTACTCGCCGTTCCGGCTCGTTCGCCTCGCACTGCACGTGCTGGCGGGCTTCTGGCCCCAGCCGATCCAGTGGGCGGGCGTCCTGATCGGCACGTCGTCGTGCCTCCTGTCGCTCTCGGCGGCCAGCTGGGGCGCGGTCATCTGGGTGGCCCTGAGCAACTTTCCGGGCCAGATCTTCCTCGGGGCTCTCGTCCTGGGCGTTCTGGGCATCCAGGGCTTCATGCTGGCCCTTGTCGGGGAGTACCTCGGCCGCATCCAGCGGGACGTGGAAGGCCGGCCTCTCTACACGGTCGAGCGCGAGCTGCCGTAGACCTCACCGGTGGCCCCGAACGGTGCCCGGAAGGGACAGGGCCAGGGGCCAGACCCCGGGACACGTCCTGATTAGCGCGGAACCGCGGGATACCGCACGCCGCGCAGGCATTCCGACACACCGAGCTTTCCGGCGGTCGTCCACAGCAGGTGGCCGCACGGAACGTGTCCAGGGGCCAGGCCCCTCATCCACGGCCAGGCCCCTCATCCACCGAGGGCGCGCCTCGCAGTGTCCGATCCGGGCGTCAGGGGACTGGCCCCAGCATGCCGTTGCGGCCCCTGCCCTATGGATTTCCGGCCTGCTTCTGGTCTGTCCTGGCTAGACTCCGCGGGCTAATGGCTGCCAAGCGAGTGCTGGTCACCGGCGGCTGCGGGTTCGTCCCCTCGAACCTCATCCGCCATCTGCTCACCCGCACGCCCTACGAGGTGGTGAACGTCGACGCCCTGACCTACGCGGGGAACCTCGACAACATCGCCGACCTCCTGGGCCACGAGCGCCTGACGCACGTGCACGGTGACATTCGCGACCCGGCTCTCGTCCGGGAGGTCGTTCGTGGCGTCGACGTGATCGTGAACGCGGCCGCCGAGTCGCACGTGGAGAAGTCGATCGAGGACGGGGCCTCCGAGTTCGTGACCACGAACGTCGAGGGGACGCAGATCCTGCTCGACGCGATCCGGGAGACGCCCGTCGAGCGCTTCATCCTCATCTCGTCGAGCGAGGTGTACGGGACGGCCGAGTCCGCCCCGATGGACGAGGAGCATCCGCTCAACCCGCGGAGCCCCTACGCGGCGACGAAGGCGGGCGGCGACCGGCTCGCGTACTCGTACCACGTCACGTACGAGCTTCCGATCGTGATCCTGCGCCCGTTCAACAACTACGGGCCTTTTCAGCACCCGGAGAAAGTCGTGCCGCGCTTCATCACCCAAGCCCTCCGGGACGAGCCGCTCACGATTCACGGGGACGGGCACGCCAGCCGCGACTGGCTGTTCGTCGAGGATGACGCGCGGGCAATCGTGGCCGCTATCGAAGCCGACATCGGGCTCGTCGCGGGAGAAGTCGTGAACGTGGCGACGGGCATCGACCTGTCGGTGACCGAGATCGCGAACCACGTCCTCGAGGGCCTCGGCAAGCCGTCGTCCCTCAAGGTTCATGTCGAGGAACGCCCGGGTCAGGTGCACCGGCACATCGGGTCGGTCGACAAGGCCAGGCAGCTTCTCGGCTGGGAGGCGGAGACCCCCTTCGAGGCCGGCCTCGAGCGCACCATCGCATGGTATGCGGAGAATCGGGCGTGGTGGGAACCGGTTCGCAGACCGTCGACGGCAAGCGCCTCCTCGTCCTAGGCGCCGGGCCGGCGCAGCTGGGCCTCCTTCGCGCGGCCCGGGAGCGCGGCTGCCTCGCGATCGCCTGCGACCGCGATCCCCGCGCGCCCGGTTTCCGCTACGCCGTCCGGCGGGCGATCCTCTCCGCGGAGGACGAAACGGGGATCGAGCGCCTCGCGCGGGCGGAGGCGGTTCAGGGGCTGATTGCACCCGGGATCGACTGGCCCGTCGCCATTGCGGCCCGGGTCTCGGCCCGTCTGAGGCTTCCTCACC
>JBPCPR010000099.1:0-14453 GCA_050998925.1 Gaiellaceae bacterium | reverse complement strand
CCCCCGCCACGTCCACGAATGACACCGGCTCGTCGAGGCGGAGCCCGAGCATGAGCCGCTCCCGGCTGCGCGTGCTGGCGTCGATCGGCTCGAGCTCTCTCGCCGGCGCCCGGCCGTCCTCGATCGCGCCGAGATAGCCGCCGAGGCTCGGGGCGTTCCGCCACCGCAGCCCGGCGACGGTGGTGACCGCCCCGATGCCGAGCCCCAGGTAGTCCCGTCCGAGCCAGTAGCCCAGGTTGTGCCGGGACCGGCGTTCGGGCCGGCAGAAGTTGGCCGTCTCGTACCAGCGATATCCGGCTGCGACCAGACGCTCGACGACCCGCTCGAAGTAGCCCTCCATCGCCTCCCCCTGCCGGGCGAGCTCGTCTCCGTAGGCGTGCGTGAACCGGGTCCCAGGCTTCGCCTCGAGTTCGTAGCAGGAGAGGTGATCGGGCTCGAGAGCGAGCGCCTCGTCCAGGTCGCGTTCAAGGTCGGAGGGCTCCTGGCCGGGGATCCCGTAGATGAGATCCAGAGATATGTTGTCAATCTGGGCATCACGAAGATGGTAGACCGCCCGGCGGACGTCGTCCGGTTGCGCTCGGCGCTCCAGCACCTCCAGGAGCCGCGGCTGGAAGGTCTGCACGCCCAGCGAGACCCGCGTGACGCCCCTCCCCACGAGCAGCTTCGCGAGCTCTGGCGTGACGGTCTCCGGGTTCGCCTCGATCGTCACTTCGCTCGCAGAGGGAAGAGCCTCGAGCAGGCCCCGAAGCGCCGCTGGCTCAGTGAAAGTCGGCGTCCCGCCTCCGAAGAAGATGGTGTCGAGCGGCTCCCTGAGGAAGCTTCGTTCCAGCTCGAGCTCGCCGAGGAGAGCGTCGACGTAGCGCGCGTGCTGCTCGGGCCTCCCGACCAGCGTCACGAAGTCGCAGTAGCCGCACCGATGGGCGCAGAACGGCAGGTGGACGTAGAGGTGGCCGACTCCGACGCCGACGTCTCCGGGCGGGGCCGTCACGAGCGCCGCTCCCCGTTCAGGTCGAGCACGGCGAGAAACGCCTCCTGCGGGATCTCCACGGTTCCGACCTGCTTCATCCGCTTCTTCCCCTTCTTCTGCCGCTCGAGGAGCTTGCGCTTCCGGCTGATGTCGCCGCCGTAGCACTTGGCGAGCACGTCCTTCCGGCGCGCCTTGATCGTCTCGCGCGCGATGATCCGAGAACCGATCGCGGCCTGGATGGGCACGGCGAACATCTGCCGTGGTATCTCCTGCCGGAGCCGCTCGACGAGAGCGCGCCCCCGGTCGTAGGCGAACTCGCGGTGGACGATCAGGGAGAGGGCGTCGACTGGATCGCTCGCGAGCAGGATGTCGACGCGGACGAGCGCGCCCTCCTGGAACCCCGTGACGTCGTAGTCGAAGCTCGCGTAGCCCTTCGTCCGGCTCTTCAGCTGGTCGTAGTAGTCGTAGACGATCTCCGCGAGCGGGAGGTCGTAGATCAAGAGCACACGGCTCTCGCTCAGGTACTCCATATGGTCGAACTGGCCCCGGCGCTCGTTGTTCAGTTCCATGACCGTGCCGACGTACTCCTTCGGGACGATCGTCGTCGCCCGGATGAACGGCTCCTACACGCGATCGAACTCGCGCGGGAACTCGGCGGGGTTGTGAACCTCGAGCTCCTCTCCGGCCTGGGTGATCACGCGATAGGCGACGTTCGGTGCGGTCACGAGGAGGTCGAGGTCGAACTCGCGCTCGAGGCGCTCTCGCACGCTCTCCATGTGCAGAAGGCCAAGGAAGCCGCACCGGAAGCCGAAGCCGAGGGCTCTGGAGGTCTCGGGCTCGTAGAAGAGCGAGGCGTCGCTCAGCTTCAGCCGCTCGAGCGCGTCGCGAAGCTCCGGATAGTCGTCCGACTCAGTGGGGAAGAGGCCGGCGAAGACCGTCGGCTTCACGTCCTTGTACCCCGGCAGAGCCTGGCCGGCCGGGCGCTCCTCGCTCGTCAGAGTGTCGCCGACTCGGAGGCGGCTCACGTCCTTCAGGCCGGTCATGACGTAGCCGACCTCACCCGCTTCGAGGGAGGCCGTGGGAACGCGGTCTGGCGAGAAGAAGCCGAGCTCCTCCGGCTCGAATCGCGTGCCCTGCGCCATCGCGCGGAGCCGCTCCCGCGGACGAAACGAGCCGTCCACCACGCGGACGAACGCAACGACGCCACGGTACTGGTCGTAGGAGGAGTCGAAGACGAGTGCTCGCGCGGGAGCCTCGGGATCCCCGCCCGGCGCCGGGATCCGCTCCACGAGCGCGTCAAGAACGGCTTCGACGCCCTCGCCGGTCTTCGCCGAGATGCGAAGGACCCGCTCCGGATCGTCGCCGACGAGCTCCGCGACCTCGGCCGCGGTCGAGTCGGGATCCGCCTGCGGAAGATCGATCTTGTTGACGACCGGGACGATCTCGAGGTCGTTCTCGATCGCCAGGTACGCATTCGCGAGCGTCTGCGCCTCGATCCCCTGCGCGGCGTCGACGACGAGGAGCGCGCCCTCGCAGGCCTGGAGCGCGCGCGAGACCTCGTACGTGAAGTCCACGTGCCCGGGCGTGTCGATCAGGTTCAGCTGGTGGCCCTTCCACTCGACGCGGACGGCCTGCGCCTTGATCGTGATGCCTCGCTCCCGCTCCAGGTCCATCGTGTCGAGCACCTGCTCGCGCATCTCCCGGGCGGTGAGGGTGTCGGTCACCTCGAGGATGCGGTCGGCCAGGGTCGACTTCCCGTGGTCGATGTGGGCGACGATGGAGAAGTTGCGGATGCGGTCGAGACTCATACAGAGGGTCGAGAGCGGCGCAGCAGGGAGAGCAGCGCGTCGAGCTCCTGGATGCGAAGGATACGGGCCGCGCCCAGGAACGCTGCGACCGCGAGCGTGATGCCGAGCCCCACCGAGGCGATCTGCGCTCCCAGCGACCGGCCGAGCCACTCGTCGAGGCCGTACCAGCTTCCGAACGCAACCGCCGCCGCCAGGCTCGCCGCGACCGCCGTTCGCACGTAGGCGTCGATCGTCTGGCGGCCCTGGAGCCGTCCCAGCCGGCGACGGAGAAGCACGAGCAGCGCCACGGTGCCGGCGATGTTCACGATCGACGTCGCAAGCGGTATTCCCCAGATGCCGACCCGGAAGAGCACAACGTCGAGAGCCGCATTCAGGATGAGGTTCCCGAGGGCGACCACGGTCGGGATCCACGCGTTCTGGAGGCTGAAGAAGGCGCGGTTCAGCATCAGCATCGTCCCGTTGAAAGTCAGGCCGATCACGAACGCTGCGAGGCCCTGAGCGACGATCGTCGTGTTCTCGTCGCCGAACGCGCCGCGCTCGTAGAGGAGCCGCACGATCGGGACGGACAGCACGGCGGTGACTGCGCTGGCGGGAAGCAGCAGGAACCCGATCTGGCGAAGGCCGCTCGAGACCGTCTCCCGGAAGCCCTCGGTGTCGCCGCGGGCAGATAGTCGTGAGAGCGATGGGAAGAGCACCGTCGCGACCGCGACTGCGAAGATTCCCTGCGGCAGCATGTAGATCCGGAAGGCGGCGTCGATTGCGCTCGGCGCCAGAAGCGGATCGATGTAGCGGGCGGCGAAGAACGTGTCGACGAGCAGGTTGAAGTTGATGAGCCCGATCCCGAGCGTCACGGGGAGCATCAGCACAAAGACCCGCTTCACCGCCGGGTCGCGGATGTCGAGCGCAACGCGGAGTCGTCCGTCCAGACCCCGGAGCCACGGGATCGGGATGAGGAGTTGGATCAGCGTGCCGGCGACGACTCCTCCTGCATAGACGTAGAGGGCCGAGTCGCTCTCCGTTCGGGGAACGCCGACGACCAGGGCGGCGATGATCGCGAGGTTCCAGAGCACCGGGGTGAGCGCCGGCACCGTGAACTGCTCGTAGCTGTTCAGGATCCCGACGACGACTCCCGAAAGCCCTAAGAGGACGACGATCGGGAAGAGCACCCGCGAGAGCCCGACGACGAGATCCTGCTCGGCCCCGTCGAACCCGAACGGTCGCATGACCCACGGGGCGACGAGCATGAAGAGGGCGGTGACGCCCCCCAGCCCGAGCAGCATGAGCCAGAAGATCGTCGAGGCGACCCGCCACGCCCTGGCCCGATCGCCTTTCTCGAGCAGCTCGCTGAAGATGGGGACGAAGGCGGACGAGAGCGCCGTGTCGGCAACGAGCGCCCGCACGAGGTTCGGGACCTGGAACGCGACCGTAAACGTGTTGATCGAGCCTTCGATGCCGAAGTAGCGACGGACCACGACCTCGCGGAAGAGGCCGATGACACGCGAGAGCATGGTTGCGAGCGAGAAGATGGCCGTCGACCTGGCGAGCCGCCGACGATGTGGGGCTCCTGCTAGGTCGGCTGCGGCGGAGCGCTCCGCCGCAGGATCTTCGGGGCGATCGACCATCGCGGGCAATCGTAGGGAAGCGGCCGCCCGGAGCCGCCCCCGGCCCGGCCCGGCCCGCGGGCGAGGTGGATCTAGGGGTCAGGATTTTGCCGGAGCTTTGCTAGCATGCGGGTGCCCGTAGGACGGGCACTTTTTCTGCCATGCCGAACATCAACCAACAGAAGCGGAGGGTTCGAAGCGCTGCTCGACAGCGGCTCGAGAACCTGCGCTGGCGCTCGACAGTGAGGACGCTGGAGAGGCGCCTCGGGACGGCAGTGGCCGACGGAGACAAGGAGCGGATCGCGAGCGAGCACCGCGAGCTCGTCCGCTGGCTCGACAAGGCCGCGGCCCAGGGCGGGATGCACAAGAACCGTGCCGCCCGCAAGAAGTCTCAGGCCGCCAGGCTCGTCGCCTCGATCTAGAAGCTCGACTCTACGTAGACCCTTCCGCCGCGCGCGACCGCCCCTCCGGCAGGTCCGGGCCGGGACACCCGCGGCCCACCTCCCGCTTTTCAGCGTAGCGAGCCAAACCGCGCGTGTGGCGCGCAAGATGTAATGGCTTCGTCACAACCGTCTCGGCTTCCTGCGCCACGATCCAGGGCGCAAGGCCGGCTCGAGTCCGCCTCCCGGCGCGCCCGTCGCTAGTGGTGTGCGAGCTCCGCGGCCCGCATGACGTCGACGACTGCGCGGGTCAGCTCTAGCTCACCGGTCAGGCGGCTAGCGCCTTTCAACGCCTCGTCCAGCTCCGCGAGGCGCACGATCGCCTCGTCGAGGTCCTCGCGCGAATAGTTCCGCGAGTGGTCGAGCGCCTTTCGGACGCGGAACTCGTGCCTGCGCACCTTCTTCGCGATCTCCTTCGCACTCAGACCTTCCTCTGCGAAGCCCTGCGCCGCGCGGACGAGCTCCACCTGACCCGTCAGCTTCATGGCGACGACGAAAGCGTCGTTGTGCTCGAGCGCGGCCTCGCAGGCCTCGAGCGTGGTCTGGACGTTCCGCGTTCCCCAGGCGTCGCCCAGCGCCCATCCGGGCGGCTCTTGCGCGGAGACGGCGAGCTGCTCGACGTCGCGTCGGCTGACCGGCTCTGTTCCGGCCCACGCCGCGATCTTCTCGAGCTCGGTTGTCAGCGCCGTCGGGTCGTCACCGACGATCTCGATCAGCGCGCGCACCGCCTCTCCATCGAGCCGAAGGTTGAGCCCTTCGAGTTGTGCCCGCACCCAGCCCGGGAGGTCTCGCGGCTTCGGGATGTCGAAGGTGAGCACCTTCCCTCCCTTTTTCAAGGCGTCGGCGAGCGCGGGCGTCCTGGGCGGCTCGTCGGTCGCGAGCGCCAGAATCGAGCCGGGCGTCGGATCGAGGAGATACGCCGCGATCGCCTGGGCATCGTCGGCCTTCCAACGCTCCACCCCCTCGACCACGACCAACCGGTCCGCTTCGGACCCAAAGAGTCCCATCGCATTGCAGGCCTCGACCGCGTCCGCACCGCTCGTGTCGGAGGCATGCAACAGCTCGAGGGTCTCGTTCCCGATCCGGGCCCGAAGCCTGCCGAGGGCCCTCCGAACCTTCGCCCCGTCGGTTCCGGTCAGTAGGTAGACGGGGAGGAGCGGCTCGCCGGACATCCGAGCGGAGCATAGTCAGCGGTCCGTCCGGACCGAGAAGCTCCGCCCGTCTGACTCGATCACGACGCGCCCGTCTTCATCCGTTCGGTACACGTCGAGACCCGGGTCACGTCCGAGCGCCGCGAGTGTCGACGCCGTCGGGTGGCCGTAGTCGTTGCCCCTGCCGACAGAGATGACCGCGATCCGGGGCTCCACGAGCTCGAGGAGGTCGGGGAGTCCCGGGTCGGACGATCCGTGATGGGCAACCTTCAGCACCTCGACCCGAGGTGGACGGAGCGGCAGGGTCACCTCGGACTCGGCGTCGGTGGTGAGCAGAACGTCGAAGGAGCCATAGGTGGCGAGCAGGACGACTGCGTGCTGATGTGGGTCCTCACCCTTGACACCAGGCCCGTTTGGCCAGAGGACCCGGAGACGGAGGCGGCCGAGCCGGTAGAGGAGTCCCACTCGCGCCGGCACGATCCGAACGCGCTCCTGTCGCGCTTCGGCGAGCGCCGCCCGCTCGTCGGAGCTATGCGTTGGCACGAGCGGGTCGAGGACGAAACCAACCGGGAGTCGGTCGAGGATCTCGACGGCGCCGCCCACGTGGTCGCGATGCGGGTGGGTGAGAACGATGGCAGCCAGCCGGGAGATGCCTAGCGCCCGCAGCTGATCGGCGACCTCGGCCTCCGGAGGCCCCTGGTCCACGAGCACCGCACCCTGCGCCACCTGCAGCAGCATGGCGTCGCCCTGGCCAACGTCGAGAACAGTCATGCGGAGGCCACCCGGGGTTGGTGGGGCCTCCTCCCCGCCCGAGCGCCAGGCGAGGCCCAGTGCCGCCGCGATGGCCGCGAGCGCGAGGACGCGCCTGCCACGCGAAGCGCCCAGGCGGATAGCGAGAACGACCACGAGCAGACCCGTGGCAAGGAGGGCTACCTCTCTCCCGGAGGTGACTTCGGCGTGCGGGAGCCCGCCCACGAGTCGAGCGCTGAGCGCGAGGTAGGCGGCCAGCCAGCCGTTCAGCCACCCGAGCGCTACGGCGACCGCTGGAAGGATCGGATCGAGCAGCGTCGCGGCGAAGGCGAGCCCTAGGAGAGGCCCGACGACCGGCTCGGCCAGAGCATTCCCGAGCACCGAGTAGACCGGGATCGAGCCGAATTCGAGCCAGAGGATCGGCGCCGTCACGACTCCGCACGCGGCGGAGACTGCGAGCGCCGCCGCGAGACGGCGTGGCAACGGGTACCCCTCCAGGCGCCGCTCGACTCTCGGAACGGCGACGAAGATTGCGGAGACGGCCGCGAACGACAGCTGAAAGCCAGGCTCGAGGAGCGAGTACGGCGTCACCGCCATCAGCACCGCCGCCCCTACCAGGAGCGCGTACCAACGATCGGCCGGGCGCGACGCAAGCCACGCCAGAGATGCGAGCGACCCGGCGATTCCCGCCCGCACGACGGAAGGCTGCCAGCCCACGGCGGCGACGTACGCGAGCACCGACAGAAGCGCACCGACCTGGCCGGCCCAGCGGGGCAGGCCGAGGCCCCACGCAAGCAGAAGCGCCCCCGCGATCACATACGCGATGTTCTGGCCGGACACGGCCAAGAGGTGGTAGAGGCCCGAGGCGCGGAAGTCATCGCGGAGCTCCTGGTCGAGCCCTTCGTCTTCTCCGAGCAGGACGCCCGCCACGACCGCCCGACGCTCGCCAGCGAGCCCAGGCGCCAGCGAGCGATCGACACGTCGCCGCAGCGTGTCTGCAAGCCCTCCGATCCCGCCGCGCTGGCCGACTATCCGGTAGCGGCGTGCGACGAGCACGACGTTCACGCCTTGCCGTTTGAGGTAGGCAGCCTCGTCGAACCGCTCCCCCTCCTTTGCGCGGCGAGGCCGGCGAACGCTGGCCACCACCTCGAGCAACGACCCCTGTGGCGGTGCACGGCCACGCGGGAGCTCGAGGCGCGAGGGCTCACTCATCGGCTCGGACCCGAACCGGTGCACCCGGATCGGGAGCCGCACGGCAAAGGCGCCCCGGCGTGCCGGGCCCGTCACCTCGACCAGCGCGGGTCCTGCTCTGCCGGCAAGGGGAGCGAGCTCGCTCCGGTCGATCTGGTCGAGCCGAGCGCTTCCCCACCAGAGCCCTGCGAGCAGTAGGCCCGTCCCGAGGGCCACCGTTCGACGCGCTCCGAGCCACACGGAGCCGACGGCCAGGACCGCTGCCGCGAGCGCCAGAGCAAGGGTAGAAGCTCGGAGAACGAGCGAGAGCCCGAGGCCCGTGCAGAAGCAGCCGAGGACGAGGTGGGGCGCGCGCAGCCGGATCGGGCTCCTCACAGGTCGACGAGCTTCTTCAGATCCTCGAGCCGAGCCGGTCCGATGCCCGGAACTGCGTCGAGCTCCTCGACGCTCTGGAAGGCGCCGTGCTCGGTTCGGTAGGCCAGGATCTTCTGAGCGGTTACCGGGCCGACCCCGGGGAGGGTGTCGAGCTGCTCGAGCGTCGCGGAGTTCAGATGGATCTTCGCGCCCGCCTCGCCAGGGCCTGCGACGCCGCCAGCCGCTCCTGCGGCCGGCCCCGGGTCGCCACGGGCCGGCACGACCACCTGCTGCCCGTCCGCGACCGGGGAGGCGAGGTTCACGAGCTCGAGCGCGGCTTTCGGCTTCGGACCTCCCGCGCGGCGGATCGCGTCGGCGGTGCGACTGCCTTCGCGCAGTCGATAGAGACCCGGCTTCCGCACCGCGCCGACCACATGGACGAGGAGAGTTCGGAGAGGAGCCGCCTCGGCCGCGAGCGTGCCGGCCGGCTCCCGCGACGCTTCCGGACCGGCCCGATCGTCTGCCCCGCCCAGCGCAAAGCGGCCTCCGACCGCGAGGAGGAGCAGGACGGCGAGCGCGTAGGCGGCCGCGCGCCGGCGCGAGATGGATGGCATCTGCACTCGCTCGATGCTGGCGCCTAGAAAAGCACGAGTGACGCACCGACCGTTCCGAGACGGGCACGAACTCGTACCGGAAGAAGCACGGCCAAATGAGCCCGCACCTTCGTTCGAAGGTCCTTACTTGCCACTCGAGCCTCCGAGGCGGAAGATCGAGCGCGTGACGGGCGAGTTCCTGGCCTTTCTCGGCGTCTCCTTGCTCGTGATCGCGGTGCCCGGACCGGACACCGCGTTGACGATCCGGAACACTCTGGTCGGCGGGCAGAGAGCCGGCGTCTCCACGGCACTCGGGGTCGCGACGGGCCAAGCTGTCTGGACGCTCGCAACGAGCACTGGCCTCGCTGCGCTCCTTCTCGCTTCTGAGCCCGCGTTCCGCGCGATCAAGCTCGTGGGCGCGGGCTACCTCGTGTTCCTGGGAGCGCAGGCGTTGCTCGCGGCCGTGGGCTCAGCCTCCAAGCGGTCTCGCCGGGCGACGGCCGACGCCGCCTCGCGAGCGAGCATGGAGCCCGGGGTCGCCTTCCGCCAGGGCGTCGTCAGCAACCTCGGGAACCCGAAGATGGCTGTCTTCTTCACCAGTCTCCTGCCGCAGTTCGCTCCTCACGCCGACGCCTCGTTCTCCGCGCTGCTTCTGCTCGGATTCGTCTTCTGCTCGCTGACGCTCGGGTGGCTGGCCGTCTACGCGGTCGCCGTCGCGAAGGCGGGCGACTATCTGCGTCGGTCCGGGATTCGGCGCACGCTCGAGGGCGTGACCGGCGCTGTCCTCGTTGCGCTCGGCCTCCGCCTTGCGACCGAGCGGTGAAATTTCTCTAGCGCTTCGCGGCCGGGTCGAACTGCGCTTCCTCGGTCGAGCCCTTGAGCGCGAGCGTCGAGCTTGCGCCCGCGGACGCCGCCTCGGAAACGCCGTCGAAGTACCCGGCGCCCACCTCCCGCTGGTGCCGCGTCGCCGTGTAGCCCTCGGACTCGAGCTCGAACTCGCGCTCTTGCAGGCGGACGTAGGCGGTCATGCCCTCCTCGGCATACCCGCGCGCCAGCTCGAACATCGACTCGTTCAGCGCGTGGAAGCCCGCCAGGGTGATGAACTGGAACTTGTAGCCGAGTGCCCCGAGATCGTCCTGGAAGCTCGCGATCGCCTCGTCGTCGAGAGCCCGCTTCCAGTTGAAGGACGGCGAGCAGTTGTAGGCCATGAGCTTGCCCGGGAACTCGGCGTGGACGGCTTCGGCAAAGGCGCGAGCCTCCCCCAGGTCCGGCGTCGAGGTCTCGAACCAGAGGACGTCGGCATAGGGCGCGTAGGCGAGCGCTCGAGCGATCACCGGCTCGAAGCCCGGCTGCACGTGGAAGTACCCCTCGGGCGTGCGCTCGCCGGTCACGAACGCGCGGTCGCGCTCGTCCACGTCGCTCGTCAGGAGCGTGGCGGAAAGCGCATCGGTCCGAGCCACCAGCACCGTCGGGACGCCCATGACGTCGGCCGCGAGCCGGGCGGCGTTCAGCGTCCGCACGAACTGGCTCGTGGGGACGAGCACCTTGCCGCCGAGATGCCCGCACTTCTTCTCGGACGCGAGTTGGTCCTCGAAGTGCACGCCCGCGGCCCCCGCCTCGATCATCCCCTTCATCAGCTCGAACGCGTTCAGCGGCCCACCGAATCCTGCTTCTGCGTCGGCGACGATCGGGGCGAGCCAGTGGGTGGCGCTCTTGCCCTCGGCCCACTCGATCTGGTCGGCCCGCCGGAGCGCGTTGTTGAGGCGTCTGACCGCCGCGGGCACGCTGTTGGCCGGATAGAGGCTCTGGTCGGGATAGACCTCGCCCGCGAGGTTGCCGTCGGCGGCGACCTGCCAGCCGGAGAGGTAGATCGCCTCGAGCCCGGCCTTCACCATCTGGACGGCCTGCCCGCCCGAGATGGCGCCGAGCGCCCGCACGTAACCATCTCCGCTCAGGAGCTCCCAGAGGCGCTTCGCGCCGAGCTCCGCCAGCGAGTGTTCCACATGGACCGAGCCCCGGAGCCGGATGACGTCCTCCGCGCCGTACGCGCGCTCGATGCCCGCCCAGCGCTCCCCCTTCCATGTCCCTGCGAGCGTGTCCACCTGTCCGTTGAACTGACTCATGCCTCTCCCCCCGTCGTCCGCGTCATGCACGATCGACGGCGCCTCAGGCGCCGTCGGATCCAGCTCGAGTCGTGCGGCGCCGGCCTAATCCGTGTCGTGATCACGCTCGCACCACTCCGGGCAGGTGCACTCCGCCACCTCGGCGGTGGAGAGCGTCATGACCCGCCTGAGCTCGGACACGACTGGCGCGTCTCTCTCGACGATCTCGATGCTCGTCTGCGACATCGTTCGATTTTAGGTCTCTGCGCTTCATTCGCCTAATCGTTTGCTTAGATTGAATACATAGATATGATCTATGAGTGCTCCTGACGCAGGTCGAAGGATTCATCGAGGTCGCACGGAGCCAGAAGCTCGGCCGGGCGGCAGGCGAGCTCTTCATCACGCAACCGGCCTTGACGGCGCGCATCCAGCGGCTCGAGCAGGACCTCGGCGTGCCCCTGTTCGTGCGCACCCCGACCGGCATGCGCCTCACCGATCCTGGACGGACGTTTCTCCCCTGGGCTGTACGCGCGCTCGAGGCTCTCGAAGAGGGTCGTCGACACGTGGAGGAGCTCGCGCGCGGGAGTGCCGGCGAGCTTTCGATCGGGGCAGCACCGGCTGTCAGTACCTACGTTCTCCCCGCGCTTCTGAAGAGCTTCTCGGACGATGTGCCGAACGTGAGCCTCGTCGTGCGCACCGGCCACTCGGAAGAGGTCCTCGACATGGTCCTGCGGGGCGAGGTCGAGGTTGGCCTCGTCCGCGCGCTTCTCCATCCGCAGATCCAGAGCGTGCCGTTCTACGAGGAGACGCTCGCCCTGGTCGCGGACCCGTCGCACCCGTTCGCCGCCCGCGCGAGTATCTCGATCGCGGAGATCGGCGATGCCCAGCTCATTCTCTTCGACCGCACCTCGAGCTATCACGGGCTCACGAGCTCGTTCTTCCGTGAGGCGGGAGTTGCACCGCGCGGGGTCATGGAGCTCGACAACATCGACGCGGCGAATAAGATGGTGCAGCAGGGGCTCGGGCTCGCCCTCCTGCCTCAGACCGCGGTCGCGGCTGAGCTCGCCGACGGGAGCCTCGTGGCCGTTCGGATTGCTGACGTCAAGCCGGTGCGCCGCCAGATCGTGGCGGTGCGTCGGAAGGACGATGGCGCGCCGACCGGGCTGGTGGCAGCCTTCATGGAGAAGCTCTCGGGCGCGGAGGTGGTTGCTACCCGACGACGAGGTTGACGAGCTTGCCGGGCACGACGACCTGCTTGCGAATCTCCTTGCCGTCCAGGTGAGCTCGAACCTTGGGGAGCTCACTGGCGCGCGCGACGAGCTCATCCTCCGTGAGGCCGACGGGAACCTCGACCTTGTCACGCACCTTGCCGTTCACCTGCACGACCAGCGTGAACGTATCTCGCTCGAGCAGCGCCGGATCCGGCTCCGGCCAGGCCTCCTCCCAGAGCCGCTCGTGACCCAGCCGCTCCCAGAGCTCCTCCGCTACGTGCGGCGCGTACGGCTGGACGAGGGAGACGATGGTCTCCGTGGCGAAACGGACCGCGGCCGCCTGGTCCGTGCGTTCCTTCGCGTGGTAGGCCTCGTTCAGGAGCTCCATCACCGCGGCCACCGGCGTGTTGAACTGGAAGCGCCGCTCGATGTCGTCGGTGACCCTCTCGATGGTCGCGTGCGTGCTCCGAACAAGCGGGCCGTCCCCCGGGGCACCCGTGTCGCCGCGCTCGGCGACCTCGTGCGCCAGCCGCCATAGCCGCGCCAGGAAGCGCGACGTGCCTTCGATGCCGGTGTCCTGCCACTCCTTGTCCTCGTCGGCCGGGGCCATGAACAGGATGTAGAGCCGCGTCGCGTCGGCGCCGTAGCGGGAGACCAGCTCTTCGGGCGGCACCACGTTTCCCTTCGACTTGGCCATCTTGGCCCCGTGGCGGTAGATCATCCCCTGGTTGAACAGGCGCGCGAAGGGCTCCCGGAAGCCTACGAGACCCAGCTCCTGGATCACCTTGGTGAAGAAGCGGGCGTAGAGAAGATGCAGGATCGCGTGCTCGATCCCTCCGATGTACTGGTTGACGGGCAGCCAGTAGTTCGCGAGCTCGGTCGAGAAGGGAGCCTCGGTATCGTCAGGATCGGTGTAGCGGAGGAAGTACCAGGACGAGTCGACGAACGTATCCATCGTGTCCGTCTCGCGTCGCGCCGGCCCGCCACAGGACGGACAGCTCGTCCGGACCCAGTCCTCGGCGGCGGCAAGCGGCGAGCGCCCCTTCGGGACGTAGTCGTCGACCTCCGGCAGGAGCACCGGCAGGTCCTCGTCCGGAACCGGGACGATGCCGCAATCGTTCTCGCAATAGACGACCGGGATGGGCGCGCCCCAGTAGCGCTGGCGGGAGAGCAGCCAGTCGCGGAGCCGGTAGCCGACCGCGGGCCGGCCCAGGTGGTTGGCCTCGAGCCATTCGACGATCGCCTTCGTCGCGTCCGGGCTCGTCATCCCCGTGAAGGGGCCTGAGTCGACGAGCAGCTCGCCTTCCGTGTGCTCCACGAAGGCGCTTTCCTCTGCCGGCTCGCCGTCCACCGGGGAGACGACCGTGCGGATCGGGAGCTCGAACGCCGTCGCGAACGCGTGGTCGCGCTGGTCGTGGGCCGGAACGGCCATGATCGCGCCGGTCCCGTAATCCATGAGGACGTAGTCCGCGACCCACACGGGGATCTGCTCTCCGTTCACCGGGTTCGTCACGAAGCGGCCGGTGAAGACACCGGTTTTCTCCCGGTCGAGGTCTGCCCGCTCGACCGCCGAGCGAGCGGCGGTCTGACGCACGTAGTCGAAGACGGCGGCTTCGTGCTCGGTGCCCTCGACAAGGCGGGGCCCGAGCGGGTGCTCGGGCGCGAGCACGAAGAACGTGGCGCCGAAGAGCGTGTCCGGCCGCGTCGTGAAGACCGGCAGGTCGACGTCGAGCTCCGCGATCCGGAAGATCGCCTCGGCCCCTTCGGAGCGGCCGATCCAGTTGCGTTGCATCGTGAGGACGCGCTCGGGCCAGGACTCGAGCAGCTCCATCTCGTCGAGGAGAACGTCGGCGTACGCCGTGATGCGGAAGAACCACTGCTCGAGGCTCTTCGCTTCGACCTCCGCCCCACAGCGCTCGCAGCGGCCGTCGATCACCTGCTCGTTCGCGAGCACGGTCTGGTCGTTCGGGCACCACTTGACCGGTGCCTCCTTGCGGTAGGCGAGATCGCGCTCCAGGAAACGAAGGAAGAGCCACTGCGTCCAGCGGTAGTAGCGCGGGTCGGCCGTTGAGACCTCGCGCGACCAGTCGACCGCCCACCCCATGCGCTTCATCTGCTCGCGGATGGCAGCGATGTTCCGCTCGGTGATCAGGCGCGGGTGGCCGCCCTCGCGGATCGCCGCGTTTTCGGCGGGCAGACCGAAGGCGTCGTAGCCCATCGGGCGCAGGACGGTGTGCCCGCGGCGGCGCCGCAGGTGCGAGAGCACGTCGCCGATCGTGTAGTTC
>JBPCPR010000075.1:0-5134 GCA_050998925.1 Gaiellaceae bacterium | reverse complement strand
GCTGCAGGCGGTCGCGCCCGCGATCCCGCCCTGGTCTTGGCTCGCTGCGATCGTCTCGTTCTCCGCGTCGATCCGCTACGTCCTCGGGACGTACACGCCCGCGCCGTGGATCTTCGACGACGAGCTCCTCTACTCGGAGCTCGCGTCGAGCTTCGGGTCGACCGCCGCGTTCGCCGTCCGCGACGTCCCGGGGCTCCTGGGCGTCGGCCCCGTGTACCCGCTCCTGATCGCGCCGGCCTACGCTCTCAGCGACGATCCCGAGCGAGCCTACGCGGCGGCCAAGGCGATCAACTCCGTGCTGATGTCGCTCGCGGCCGTGCCCGCCTATCTCCTGGCGAGGCGTCTGCTCCGGCCGGGGACGTCGCTCGCCGTGGCAGGCCTCTCGGTCGCGATTCCGTCCATGTCGTACACGGGGACGCTCATGACGGAGAACGCCTTCTACCCGATCTTCCTGTTCGCGGTCCTCGCGATCGTGCGAACGCTCGAGGAGCCGAGCGTTACGCGGCAGATCCTCGTCTTCTGGCTCATCGCCCTCGCCTTCCTGACGCGGCCGCAGGCCGGTGCGCTCGTCCCGGCCTTCCTGGCCGCCATCACGATCACGGCGTGGCTCGATGCGCGGGCGTCGGGTCCCGAGGGGCGCGGCCGAGCCTTCCTCCAACGGCTGGGTGCGTACCGCCTCACCTGGCTCCTGGTCGCGGGTGGAGGAGCGCTCCTCCTGGCCGTCCAGCTCGCCCGGGGCCGCGAGCTCTCTTCCGTCCTCGGCGCCTACCAGGGAACCGTCGGAGAGACGTACTCGCCCGGCGGCGTAGCCCGGTTCTTCGTCTACCACCTGGCCGAGCTCGACCTCTATCTGGGCGTCCTCCCGTTCGCGGCCCTCGTGCTCTTCGTCGCAGTGACGCTCGTTCGCGGCAGCCTCGTCCCGGCCGAGCGTGCCTTCGCCGCGACGGCGCTCGTGCTCGTACCGATCTGGATCCTCCCGGTCGCCGCGGTCGCCTCGAGGCTGGCCGGGGGGAGCTTCGGACGCATCGAGGAGCGGAACGTCTTCTATCTGGCGCCGCTCTTCCTCGTCGCCTCGCTCCTCTGGGTCGAGCGGGGTCTTCCGCGCCCCCGGCTGGCGGCGATTGCCGCAGCCGCGGCAGCCGCTGTGCTCCCGCTCGCGCTCCCGCTCGAGAACTTCGTCAACCAGAGCGCTCTCTCGGACACCTTCGCCCTGATCCCGTTCCTGACGCTACTCGAGAACGGGACGCTGGCCGCCTCCGACTTCTCCACCCTCGTCGGGCTGGGTGCCCTCGGGGTGGCGCTCCTCTTCCTGCTCCTGCCGCGGCGTCTCGCCTGGGCCGTTCCGGTGCTCCTCCTCGCGTACTTCGTCGCGGTGCAGAAGCCGCTGACGGAGCAGATCCAGGGGTTCTCGGAGACCGTGCTCTCGGCGGGCCTGCGCGCCGATCCGGGCTGGATCGATGCGGCTGTTCCTCCCGGCGCCACCGTCGACGTCCTCTGGACCGGCGGTGCGAGCTTCCCGGCGATCTGGGAAAACGAGATCTTCAACCGGAGCGTCGGGCCCGTGTGGGCGCTCGAGGGGGCGCCCGAGCTGCCCTGGAACATCCCCGAGCGCCCGACCGCCACGGCCCCCGGCTCCGAGGTGATCGTCGGCGGGAACGGTGCGACCTTCCGGCCCGAGTACGTGCTGACGGACACGTCGATCTCCCTCAGGGGCGTCAGGCCGGTCGCACGCGACGCGGAGCGGGGGATGGTGCTGTACGAGGTCGTCGGGCCGCTGACCCTCAACCGCCGGCTGACGGGCCTCTATCCGGACGGCTGGTCTGGCCCGCTCGTCCGCTACGAGCGTGCCAGTTGCCCGGGCGGGCGTCTGCGCCTGCGCCTGCGCAGTGATCCCGTGCTCTTCAGCGTGCCGCAGAGCGTCGTGGCGACGATCGACGGCCGGGAGGTGTCCCGGATCACCCTGCAGCCGGGGTCCGACTACCAGCCGTTCTCCGTCCCCCTGCCGAAGGGCCCTTGCGCGGTGACCCTCACGGTCTCGCCGACCGCGTCTCCCGCCGCGGTCTTCGGATCGAGCGACGCGCGGGAGCTCGGCGTCCGTTTCTTCCTCTCCCCGACGCTCGAGTAACCGCGAGCTCGACCGCTGTAGAATCCGCTCCCTTCGCGATGCCCACCCGTAACGAGATCGAGAGACGGGCCAGGGTCGCCACCAAGTCCGCGTTGAAGTCGGCCGCTCGGACGGCAGCGTGGCCCGTGCGCCGCTATCTCGACGCGCGGTTCAGGAAGCTCGAGCAGCTGATCCAGGCGGACATCGACGCGGCCAACGAGGCGACGACGCTCCTCGGCCAGCAGCTGAACGAGCTGGTCGGCCTCGCCGAGCAGCCGAGCGGCCTGTACGTGAAGCGGATCGCCGACGGGACGGTGGCCGACCTGGATGAGGCCTCCGCGTACCTGATCGACCGCGCCACCAGCTACACGGGCTTCGCCGCCGAGCGCGGACTCTGGTTCAACCCGCCGATCCTCGTCAAGCACCGCCCGGGGGACGTGGTCGTCTCGGCCGTGAACGAGCGCATCGCGGAGCTGCCGTACGTGTTCCGGGCGTTGGCCGCGCTCGCACCTGGGAGCAGGGTGCTCGACGTGGGCGCGACCGAGAGCACGGTGTCGCTCTCGCTCGCGGCGCTCGGGTACGAGGTGACCGCGCTCGACCCTCGTCCGTATCCGCTCGCGCATCCGAGCCTCCGCGTGGTGGTGGCGAATGTCGAGGACTGGCACGACGAGGAGCAGTTCGCGGCCGTCGTCTGCCTCTCGGCCATCGAGCACATCGGACTCGTGGCCTACGGCCTGCCGGAGAAGGAGGAGCGAGCCGACCTCGCGGCGATGCGGCGGCTGCGGGAGCTGACGGCGCCGGGTGGGCTGCTCGTCCTGACCACGCGCTTCGGCGAGGCCGGAGAGGACGACTTCCAGCGGACGTACGACCGGGCCGGGCTGGACGAGCTGCTCGTAGGGTGGGACGTGCAGGATCTCCTCGTCCTCCACCGGCAGGACGCGACCACCTGGGTTCCGGCCGACCTGACGGACGACCTCCCGGATGAGGCCGTCGTCCTCGTGACGGCCCGGCGTCCGGACGACGCCTGAGCTTGCCGGTCGTCTTCGACGTCCAGGGAATCCAGAGCCGTGACCACGGCGAGCGCGGCATCGCCCGCTACCTGGTCGAGCTGACGTGGGCCCTCGAGCGCTGGGCGCCCGGTCGTGTCGCGGGGTACGCGCTGAATCCGAAGCTGCCCGATCCCACGCCGGGTCGTCTCCCCGAGCTCGGCGACCGCCTGTGTCCCAACGACGCTTCGCCACCGGCCGAGCACGGGCTCTACCACGTCGGCTCTCCGTTCGAGCAGCTCCCGATCGACCAGATCTGGCCCGCGTGGGCCAGAAGGAGCGGCCTACGCCTCGCGGTGACGCTCTACGACCTGATCCCGGCGATCTTCTCGGACGTGTACCTCGCCGACACCGCCGTCCGCCGCTGGTACACGACGCGGCTCGAGCTCGTCCGCCGCGCCGACCGGATCCTCGCGATCTCGGAGGCTACAGCGCGCGACGCCGTCGAGCGCCTGGGACTTCCGTCCGAGCGCGTCGTCGTCGTGGGCGCCGGCGTGTCGGAGAGCTTCCGCCGGCCGAAGGATCCCGAGGCCGCCCGGGCCGCGGTCCGCGCCCGCCTGCCCCGGGTCGAGCCGGGCTTCATCCTCTACCTCGGCGGCATCGACCCCCGCAAGAACATCGACCGCCTGCTCGCCGCCTACGCGGCGCTGCCCGAAGCCGTACGCCGCCGCCACCAGCTCGTCGTCGTCTGCCGGATGCTTCCGAGCGAGCAGGCGCTCCTGGAGCGGCGCCTGCGCGAGCTCGGCATCTCCGACCGGGTGCACTTCCCCGGCTTCGTGGCCGACGAGGACCTGCGCCTCCTCTACCAGGCGACCGAGCTCTTCGTGTTCCCGTCCCTGTACGAGGGCTACGGGCTTCCGGTCGCCGAGGCGATCGCCTGCGGCGCCCCGGTGGCCGCGGCGCGCACGTCGTCGCTCGTCGAGCTCGTACAGGAGGAGGCGGCCCTGTTCGATCCGGAGGACGTCGACGCGATCGAGGGCGTCCTCGAGCGGGCGCTGACCGACGACGGACTTCGCGCGACGCTCCGCGCGACCGAGCTCGGCGACCGGCACACGTGGAAAGGCGTCGCGGAGCGAGTGGCCGCGGTCTACGACGAGCTCGCGGAGCTTCCCCGGCGACGGAGACGCCTGCGGCGGCGCCTCGCGTTCGTCTCACCGCTGCCCCCCCAACAGTCGGGCGTCGCCGACGCGAGCTACAGGCTCCTCGAAGCTCTCCGCGCCCACTGCGACATCGACGCCTTCGTGGACGACGAGTACTGGGGGGCCGTTGCCCCGCCGGGTATCACCGTCCGGCCCCTCAGCCGTTTCGGTCCGGCCGAGCGGGCGCGCGGCGGCTACGACCACGTCGTCGTCTGCCTCGGGAACAGCGAGTTCCACGCGCGGGCGCTGGCCCTCCTGCGTCAGCGGCCGGCGGTCGTGATCGCCCACGACGTGCGTCTGACGGGGCTCCACGCGTGGACGGCCCGCGAGCTGCCGAAGCTCGAGCCGCGCGGATTCCGGGGGGCCCTCGAGGCGATGTACGGCGACAGCGTCCCACGAGAGCTCGGTGAGCGAGGCTGGCTCGACTTCGACGAGTACGACCGCCACCGGGTCTTCATGGCGCGCGAGGCGATCGGGCTCTCCGAGCGCTACCTCGTCCATTCCGAGCACGCGGCGGAGCTCGCCAGGCAGGATGCCGTGCCCGGTGACGAGGGAAAGGTGGGTTTGCTGACGTTCGGGCACCTCCCGCCGAGGGACTTCGCGCGCTACGAGCGGGTCAGGGACGGCTCGGTCGTCTCGACGTTCGGAGTCATCGCCCCCGTCAAGCAGACGGAGAAGGTGATCAGAGCCTTCGCCGAGGTCGCGCGACGCCGCGCGCGGCTCCAGGTCGTCGGGCCCTTGCTGGGGCGCGGTGAGCGAGAGCACTACCGCGGTCTCGCTGACTCCCTGGGGGTGGGCGAGCGGGTGGACGTCACGGGCGCGGTCGGCGAGGAGGAGTTCCACGC
>JBPCPR010000066.1:0-5907 GCA_050998925.1 Gaiellaceae bacterium | reverse complement strand
CCGTCCCGGCCCAGGCGGCGCAGCGCCTTATGCCCGGCGGCCAACGCGGTGGCGCGGTTCGAGGGCGCGAGCACGGCGACGTCGTGCCCGCGGCGCTCCAGCTCCTCGGCGGCACCGGCGACGTGGTCGTTCACCGCGTGGGGCTGCGACCAGGCGAACGGCGTGACCATGCACACGCGCAGACCCATGACCGCCGATTCTAGATCGCCCGTGCGCCTTTCCTGCGCTCGAGCACCTTCTCCGTCGGCTCGGCGAAGCCAAAGTGCGCATAGAGACCATGCGCGTCGTCGGTGTGGAGGAGCCAGCCGACGTCTCCATGAGGACCGTTCTCGACCAGCTCCCGCACGAGCTCGACCCCGAGGCCGCGTCCACGCACGTCCGGGTGGACGTAGACGTCTGCCATGTACGCGAACGCGACGCCGTCCGAGACGACGCGCCCGAACCCGAGCTGCCGCTCGCCTGCGTAGAGGCCGACGACTCGGGAGGCCTCGTGGACGACCCGCTCGACGACCTCCGGCGGCCGCCCTTTTGCCCAGTACGACTCCTCCGAGAGGAACCGGTGCACCTCCGCGACGTCGACCCGGGCGGGGTCGTCGTCGAGCTCGTAGCCGCCTGGAAGCCCGCGCCGCACTACTTCGCGGCGGCCGCGCGCTCCTTCGTCTTCGAGCGGGCGTTCTGCTTGATGAACTCCTCGGAGAGGTCGCAAGCCTCGTCGTCCTGAATCTGCTTCGGAGGTGACTTCATCAGGTACGCGCTCGGGCCTTCCAGGGCTCCGCCGATGCCGTTGTTCAAAGCCAACTTCGCCATCCGGACGGCGTCGATGACGATGCCGGCCGAGTTCGGCGAGTCCCAGACCTCGAGCTTCAGCTCCATGTTCAGCGGGACATCTCCGAAGGAGGTGCCCTCCATCCGGATGTACGCCCATTTGCGGTCGGTCAGCCACGGCACGTAGTCGGACGGCCCGACGTGGACGTTCTCCGCACCCATGTCGTAGTCGAGCATCGAGGTGACCGCGTTCGTCTTCGAGATCTTCTTGGACTCGAGGCGAGTGCGCTCGAGCATGTTCAGGAAGTCCGAGTTGCCACCCACGTTCAGCTGCATCGTCCGGTCGAGATGAACGCCGCGCTCGCGGAAGAGGCTCGTCAGGACGCGGTGCGTGATCGTGGCGCCGACCTGCGACTTGATGTCGTCGCCGATGATCGGGAGCCCGGCGTCCTCAAAGCGCTTCTGGAAGTGGCCGCCGCGGGCGATGAACACCGGCATGCAGTTCACCATCGCGCAACCGGCCTGGATGATTTGCTCCGTGTACCACTTGGTCGCGTCCTCGGAGCCGACCGGGAGGTAGTTGACGACCACGTCGGTGCCGGTCTCCTTGAGGATGCCCACCACGTCGTCCGTGTCGCCGGGGGCCTTCTCCACGACTTCGGAGATGTACTGGCCGAGGCCGTCGTGCGTCATCCCGCGCGAGACGGTGACGCCCGACTTCGGCACGTCGGAGAACTTGTAGGTGTCGTTCGGGTGCGCCCAGATCGCGTCAGACAGGTCCTTCCCGACCTTGCCCTTCGTCACGTCGAAGGCGGCGGTGAACTCGATGTCGCGCACGTGGTAGCCGCCCAGGTCGACGTGCATGAGCCCGGGCACGAACTGCTCCGGGTCGGCGTCCTGGTAGTACTCGCGGCCCTGGAGGAGCGAGTTGGCGCAGTTGCCGACGCCGATGATCGCGACGCGAACTTTGTCGTTCGAACGGGCCTTGCCGTTCGTGGAGCCGTTTCTCGAAGCCATGGTGTCCTTTCCGTGCTTGTGTTGGAGGCCGAGGCGCTCGGAGAGGGTCTCGACGATCAGATCGTTGGTCGTCCGCTTCCGCTCGCTCGCTCGGCGCGTCAGCTTCTCCTTGAGCGCGGGGGAGAGGCGAAGCAGGACGTCTCCGGCCTTGGAGCGGGGGACGCTCCGCCTGCCGGAGGTCTCGAAGGGGACCGCGAACCGGGAGGCGAGGATCTCGACGGCGACGTCGTTCAGGTTGCTACCGCGCGCCACCACCTCTTCGGTGAGGCGGCGCTTCAGCTCCGCCGGCATGCGGACGAGGACGTGCTTTCGCTCCCGGGCCATCCCGGTAGTGATAGCACAAGTGTGCTAGCTACCGCTGGCGAAGCTGTGTGCGAACTGATAGCACACGCTGGACGGCGGTCAGCCACGCGGTCAGCGTCAGGACTGCGATTGCCCACGGGAGGGCGCCGAGGGGGGCGAGCGCCAGGCCGACGGCGATCACGGTGACGCGCTCGGCTCGGGTTCCGAGTCGGCCCACGTCGCCGCGGAGACCCATGCCCTCGGCCTTGGAGCGGGTGTAGCTGACGAGGAAGGAGCCTGCAAGCGCGGCGAAGGTCAGAGCCACCCCCCACTCGCTTCCGTCCCGCATGAGAACGAGAGCGATCGCCCCGAGCACGAACGCCTCCCCGATCCGGTCGACCGTGGAGTCGAGGAAGGCCCCGAACGGCGTTCCCTTTCCGCTCGTCCGCGCGAGGGCCCCGTCGAGGATGTCGAGGGCCGATCCGAGCACGAAGACCGCGGACCCGGCCAGGAAGAACCCCCAACCGTGGTTCTCGAAGTAGACGAGGACGGCGCCGGCCAGGCAGAGCAGAACGCCTGCGGCCGTGAGCGCGTCGGGTGTCAGGCGCGTGGCCCCGAGGTGGGTCATCGAGCGCCCGGCGACCCGCCGGACTTCCTCCTGGTAGGACACGACTAGAGGGAGGTTAACTGCGCCGGGTGACCAGATACGCGGGCGAGAGCGTCGTCCGGCCGCTCTCAATCGCGGCGAGCATACTGCCGGCGAGTGCGGCGACGCCGATCCCGGCGGCGATGTCGAGCCAGAAGTGGTTGCCGGTGGCCATGACGGCGAACCAGACCCAGCTCGGCCAGAGCGTCCAGAGGATCTTCAGCCAGCGGCTCTTCACGAGCGAGGCGAGCGCGAAGCCGATAATGAGGGCGTCGGCCGCATGAAGGCTCGGCATGGCCGCATAGGGATTCGACGCGATCTCGATCAGGGCGCTCCCGTGGTTCAGCGACGCCGCCTGGGCGAGCGTGTCCACGAAGCCGTACTCCGGGAACATGCGCGGCGGCGCCGTCGGGAGCGAGACGTAGCCGACGAGCCCGATCACGTTCGCGGCGAGGAGCCAGTTGCGCACCCGTGTGAACGCCTCGTTCCGGAAGAGGTAGATCCAGAGCAGCGCGATCCCGACGACCGAGAACTGGGAGAGCCAGTACGTCCAGTTGAGCGCGTCGAGGAAGAACCCGCCCGTCTCGATTGCGACGCGCTGAAGGTCGGGCTCGATCAGCGAGTGGAGCGCACGCTGGATGTCGATGACGGCCTGGCCGTTGCCCATGGCCTCGGCAGGGCTTCGATCGGCGATGCCGCGGGCGATCTGGTAGATCCCGAAGAACCCGAACCAGATGCCGAGCTGGAGAAAGAAGTCGCCCCAGCCCTTGGGCAGGCGGCGTTCGAAGGGAGCGGCCACCCGGAGAGTCTAGAGACGCGGACGGGCGCCCCGCGGTACGGCTAACCCCCATTTCGGAGGTCGGGCCAGCTTGGCCGTCGTGGGTGAAGCGAGCAAAGGACTTGGCAAGTGTTGACCTCGATCGCCCGCCTTGTGAACATCGACCTCGGAGATGAGATGACCAGCGCATGAGCTCGAGCGTTCCGACCGGAACCGAGATCGGCGGTTTTCGCGTGCTCGAGCTGCTCGGAACCGGCTCGTCGGGTGCGGTCTATCTCGCCGAGGACGTGATGCTCGAGCGGCGCGTCGCGCTCAAGATCCTCGGCCCGAATTTCATGCGCGACGAACGGTTCCGCGCGCGCTTCCTGAGCGAGTCTCGGCTCGCAGCTTCGCTCGAGCACCCGAACATCGTCCCGATCCACGCGGCCGGTGAGGCGAACGGTGCTCTCTACATCGCGATGCGGTTCGTTGAGGGCCGCGACCTGCGCCGGTTGCTCGAGCGCGTCGGACGGCTGGCTCCCGAGCGCGCGGTGGCGATCGTCTCGCAGGTCGCAGCGGCCCTTGACGCCGCCCACGCCCAGGGCCTCGTCCATCGCGACGTCAAGCCCGGCAACATCCTGCTGTCGACTGGCGGCGGGGCGGAGCACGCGTATCTGGCCGACTTTGGCCTGGCCAAGCACGCCTCCACTGCAATGAGCCTGACCGGCGAGCGCGCCATCGCTGGAACGATCGACTACATCGCTCCCGAGCAAGTCGAGGGCGGCTCGATTGACGGCCGCGCGGACGTCTATTCGCTCGGCTGCGTGCTGTACGAATCCCTCGCCGGGACGCCGCCGTTCGAGCGAGAGAACGAGCTTGCAGTTATCCACGCTCATCTTGCCGTGCCGCCACCGCGTCTCACGGACAGGCGGCCCGAGCTACCGGAGCAGCTTGACGACGTCATCGCCGGCGCGTTGGCCAAGAAGGCCGATGACCGCTACCCGAGTGGCGGCGAATTCGCCGCGGCAGCGCGCGCAGCCGTCGCCGGACTCGAGCCCGGGCTCCCGCCTGGCGCCCGGGCAGCCGAGCCTACGGTACGAACCTTTCTCTTTGCCGACGTGCGCGGCTATACCCGCTTCACGCAGGAGCGGGGCGACGAGGCGGCCGGGCAGCTCGCGGCAGCGTTCGCGGTACTCGTTGACGAGGTTGTTCGCGAGCAGGGTGGTGTGCTCCAGGAACTGCGGGGCGACGAGGCGCTGATGGTCTTCGATTCGGCGCGCGGCGCGCTTCGCTGCGCCGTCGCGCTACAGCGGCGCTTCGCCGAAGCAGAGTTCGAGCTCGGCGTCGGGATGGGGCTGGACGCCGGCGAGGCGGTGCCCGTTCAGGGCGGCTTCCGCGGAGGTGCGCTCAACCTCGCCGCGCGGCTGTGTGCCCTGGCCGGACCGGGTGAGGTACTCGCGAGCGAGGGCGTTGTCCATCTGGCCCGGGCAGTCGACGGCGTCCGCTACGGCGCGCGCCGCCTCGAGCGCCTGAAGGGGTTCGACCGTCCCGTGCCGGCGATCGAGGTCGTGCCCGCGGAGCACATCGAGCGGGCGGCGCTACGACGGCGGCTGCGGCGCGCTCGGCGCCGGGTCGGCGCCCGGCCGCGGCTACTGGTCGCACTCGTCGGGCTCCTCACCCTCATCACGCTCGCCGTCGGGCTTGTGTTCGCCCTCACCGGCTCCGATGGGCAACGTGCCGTCGAGCCTGGCGTCGCCATCCTCGACGCTGAGAGCGGTGACGTCGTGGCCGAGATTCCGGGCAAAGAAGGACGTGAGGCGATCTACGCCGACGGCTCTTTCTGGATTCTGAAGCTGGAGCCGATCTCGTTTTCCCAGATCGATGCCGAGAGCCGGACGGTCGTCAAGGAGATCGCGTCTCCCGTCTCGGACGTGGGGTACTTCGCGGTCGACGGTAACGATCTGTGGGTCACCGATTACACCGGGCCGACGCTTGTCAGGGTTGACGTCAGACTCGGGCGCGAGGTCGAGCGTTTTCGCTTGTCGAACGACGGCGCCGATACGTCGCGGGCCGTTGGTGTCGTGGTCGGAGCCGGATCCGTCTGGGTCACCCGTCCCGACGCCGGCGAGATCCTACGGCTCAACCCTCGCACCGGTGTGGTCGAGCACCGCTTCACGGGGCGCTTCGGCTCGTTCTCGATTGCGTTTGCCGACGGGGACGTCTGGTTCACGTCCTTTCGGGGGCTCGAGCGGATCGATGCCGCGACCAACACGATCGTTGCGACCGCGCAGGTACCACCGCCGATCGTCTACGTCGCAGCCGGTGGGGGCTTCGCCTGGACGGCGAACGAGTCGACGGGCACGGTCTACAAGGTCGACCGGACCGGGCGCATCGTAGGCTCTTACGAGACGGGTGAGGGCGCACGCTCCGTCTCCTATGG
>JBPCPR010000056.1:0-3611 GCA_050998925.1 Gaiellaceae bacterium | reverse complement strand
GGCCGACACCACGATCCTCGTCGACGGCGAGCCGGTGGAGTCACCCGGGACGCGCGAGGCCGGCGACGGCGCCGAGCTCCTGACGGCGATGCGGCGCTTCTTCGCCGTTTCGCCGCCGGCGAGCATGCGCGGCGCCGGGGCGGGAGAGCGCCAGCACGACTACTCGAGGCCGAACGGCCGCGCCGAGGGCACGCCCGACGGCGTCATGGACCTCGCGGTCGAGCGGGCCGGCGGTCGGCCTAAGGACTGGGTTTCGCCCGAGTAGATGGAGCGCTCGCTGACCACCTGGGGCGACGACGAGACCTGGCTCGCCCTCGAGGCGAGCCCCCGGGCGGTGCGGGCGGAGCTCGCGGGCGAGACGGTCGCGGCCTCGAAGCGCGCCCTGCTCCTCCACGAGTCGGGCTACCCGCCGGTCTACTCCTTCCCGCTCGAGGACGTCCGAATGGAGCTTCTGGAGCCGACCGATTACGAGACGACCTGTCCGTACAAGGGGGTCGCGAGCTACTGGACGGTCGCGGCCCGCGGGCGCCGCGAGGTGAACGCGGCCTGGTCGTACCCCCGGCCCCGGGCCGGGGCGCCCGACCTGAGCGGGTACCTGGCGTTCAGGTGGGAAGCGATCGACGAGTGGCACGAAGAGGAAGACCAGGTGCTGGGCGGCGCGCGGGACCCATATCACCGCGTCGACGCCGTGTGGAGCGAGCGACACGTGCGCGTCCTCCTCCGGGGCGCATTGATCGCCGAGACGCGGAGGCCGTGCCTCCTCTTCGAGACAGGCGTCCCAACCCGCTGCTACCTCGCGCCCACGGATGTGCGCACGGAGCTGCTGACTCGGACCGAGACCAGCACCGCGTGCCCGTACAAGGGTGTCGCCTCGTACTGGTCGGCGACCGTCGACGGCGAAACGGTGGAGGACGTCGCCTGGAGCTACGAGAGCCCGCCTCCCGAGCAGCCGAAGCTCGCGGGGCTCCTGTGCTTCTGGCCGGAGCGGGTCGACGCGATCGAAATCGACGGCGTACGCGTCTAGCGGTACCTGAGCATCGTGCCGATGCCGCGTTCGACCGCTCGCTCGTAGAGCGCCTGGCCGACCGCGATGTCCGTGGTGGCGAGCCCCCGGTGCCAGAAGAGGATCGTCTCGGACTCGCTCTCCCGGCCCGGCTTCTTGCCCGCCACGATCTCGCCGAGCTCGGCGTGCAGGATCTCTTCGGTCAGGAGCCCTCGGTCGACGTGAGCGCGCAGGCTGCCGAACCGCCCCTGGCGGCACTGGCCCCAGTCGTCGACGACGATCTTGTCCATGATCGACGTGAGCGAGAGCTCGACCGCGCTCATCGTCCCGTACGGCACGACGAGGGCACCCCGCTTGATCCATTCGGTCTCGAGGAGCGGCGTCGGCTCGGCGAGCCGGGTCGCCTCGACGACGATGTCCGCGCCCTCGACCACCTCCTGCCAGGTCTCGACCACCGAAACCGGCTTGCCGAGCTCCCGCTCGAGGGCCGATCCGAAGGCCTCGCGCGACTCCGGGCGGGCGCTCGTGACTCGGATCTCGTCGAAGTGGAACAGGTGGTCGAGCATGGTCACGTTGGCGAAGGCGGTGCCGCGGGCGCCGATGTGGCCCAGGATCCGCGCTCCCCGCGCGGCCAGATGGCGTGCACCGAGTGCCGTCACCGCGCCGGTCCGGCGCTCCGTGATCTCGGTCGCGTCGAGGATCGCGCGCGGCACGCCGGTCCGCGGGTCATAGAGCGTCAACAGGGCGAGCTCGGATGGAAGGCCGAGCCTCCAGTTGTCGACGTAGTCGCCGACGACCTTCACCCCGGCGACGCCGAGGGGCGCGACATAGGCCCGCAGGAGGTTGAAGTGGCCCCGAAAGGCCGGGTCGGGCACGAGGTGCTCTCGGGGCTCGAGGACGACCTGATCTTCGCCCTGCGCCCGCAGGCTCGCCTCGACCGCCGCGAGCACTTCGCCGCTCGTGAGCGCCAGCTCGTCGACGCCCTCGCCGGAGAGGAAGAGGATCTCGAGCATGGTTACGACTCCGGGAGCGGGACCGGAGCCGAGGCGCGCCGCAGGAGGGCAGGCACCGCCCAGGTGGCGATGACGAGCGCGGTCAACCCGACTCCGAGGTAGAGCGCGCGTAGCGGCACGACGACGGCCAGCCCGCTCGCGACGAGGCTCCCGACCATCATCGACCCGAGCGCGATCGCCCGGCCGGTGATCCCGACGCGCGCCTGCAGATGATCGGGTGCGAGTCGCTGGCGCTCTCCGATCAGCGACGTGACGCTGATCCAGATCGACAGGTTGAGGGCCGCATACGCGACGAGTGCGCTCCAGAACCCGGGTGCGCCGGCGATCCCGACGACGGCGAGCGCGCTGACGACGATGCTCGCCGCGATCAGCCGCAGGCCGCCGAAGCGCCGCTCGAGCGCGCCGACGAAGAATCCGGCGGAAAGGCCCATCCCGGCTCCGACGCCGAGGATCCAGCCCGTCTCGCGAGCGTCGAGGCCCAGATCCTCCCGGAGGAAGGGCACGATCAGCGCCAGCGCGCCGATCACGCTCAGGTACCAGAGGAGCTGAACGGACGTCAGGAGGCGCAGGAGCGGGGTGTGCCAGATCACCGCGATGCCCTCACGGGCTGCATCTCGGATGCGGCCTTCGAGCGCGTTCCCGGTCGCTGCGAGCGGGCGGCGGATCCGCCACACGAGGACGGCAGCCACGGCGAACATCGCGCTTTCCGCCGCGACGGCCGCTGCGGCTCCGAAGGCGGCGATCAGGAGGCCGCCGAGGAACGGGCCCGCGATCGAGCCGGCCGCCCAGCCTGTGGAAAGAGCTGCCTGGGCCTGCACGAAGTTGGCGGATCCGACCAGGTCCGCTACGGCTCCGAACGAGGCCGCGTCCGCATAGGTGCGCCCGGTCCCGACGGCGAACGCGCTTGCGAGGACGAGGGCCACGGGCGGGTGCGAGGCAAGCGCCCAGAGAGGGACGGCGGCCGCGCAGGCCATCTGCAACGAGTGCGCGGCGACCATGACGCGCTTGCGCGACCTCCGATCGCCCGTCACGCCCGCCAGCAGACCGAAGAGAACGTACGGAAGCGTGCCGACGGCGAAGACGAGCCCGGCCAGAGCCGCGCCGCCGCCGCCGTCCAGGACGATCCAGGGGAGCGCCACGAACGCGAGGCCGATGGCGAAGTGATCGCAGAACTGGGCCCCCACCAGGAGGCGGCCGTCGGCCGTGCGGAGCAGCGGGTTGATTTTTTCCGGGCGCACCTGGCCGCGAGCTTACGCGTCGGCTACCTTCACGCCCGGAGATGGAAGACGCGGTCGCACTGGTCGTCACCGAGCACAGCTCGTTCCTGGACGTGCGGCGGAAGCGGCGCTACGAGGAGATCCGGGCCTCGCTCGAGGAGATCGCGGGACGGCCGGTCCGCTCGATCCACTACCCCGACGTCGACCGGCTCGGCCCCGGCCCGGTCGTCCTGAGCGGCTCCGGCGCGCCCTGGGCCGCGCACGATCCCGCGGAGCTCGAGCGGCTCGGAGACGCCGTTCGCGCCGCCGACGTACCGGTGCTCGGGATCTGCGCCGGCCTCCAGCTCCTGGCCGGGTTCGCCGGAGGCAGCGTCGAGC
>JBPCPR010000046.1:0-7170 GCA_050998925.1 Gaiellaceae bacterium | reverse complement strand
GTCCGGATTAGCTCGCATTCCGGGCCGGACGCCAGGCTGTGGGATGCGGGAGTCACGGCGACACCTTGACCCGGAGCCTCGGCTGGGCCGCAGGGCCGAAGTCTCCGGGTCGTCGCCTGCCACGAGTCATGTGATACTCGTCGGCCGTTTCTCGTCTGTCGCTGTATCCCTCGCATGAGTGCGTCGGGACGATTCTCGTGCCAGGGGCCGGAGTGCGCTAGTGGCTGTTTGGGACGGGTTAGGCGGTTCCGGTGAGCCAGCGCCGGCGTGAGGCGAAGACCGCCGGGGTCTCGGCCTCGAGGAAGCCTCCCAGCCGGTCGCTCGTCACGAGCAGGAGCCCGAGCGAGACGAAGATCCAGGCCTCGGCGTCAGCGTCCCGGTCGGGGCGCACACCTCCGGCCGCCTGCGAGTGGCGGATCACGTCGCCGACGTAGTCGTGCACCTCGCGCAGGTGGGCGCGCATGTGCTGGCGGATCGTCTCGTCCTCGCTCGCCTCGGACAGCGCCTGGAGCCAGAGGTTGCCGATCGCCAGCTTCTGCTCCGTCGCGGCGAGGTACGCCTGCCCCATCGCCGGCAACCAGGCGGCCGGGTCGGGCTCGTCGGCGACGACCTCGTCCCAGAGGCCGCGAATGCGCCTCCAGGTCTCGTCGATGCAGGCGAGATAGAGGTCGCGCTTGGACTCGAAGTGACGGTAGAGGACGGGCTCGGTGACGCCCGCCTCGCGCGCGATCTCCGCTGTGGTCGACCCCCGATAGCTGCCGCCCGAGAAGACCCCGCAGGCGCACGCGAGGAGCGACGCTCGCCGCTCCTGCGCCGGCAGCCTCGTGCGTCCCATCAGACGGCCGCTTGGGCTAGCTTCGCGTTCGTGTTGTCGAGCATCGCCATGAGAGCCAGCCTCCCACCCCTTCGTCCGTCCATGTTAGCGCGCACTAAGAACGCCCACAATCCGTTTTCGGCCCTCCGAAGGCGGGGACGACCCGTCTGATGGCCCGGAACCCCCTCGAGGACGCCGGCCGGGCGCTCCGCCAGCTCGGAGACCGCCTCCGCGAGACGGCAGGCCCCGAGGGCGAGTGGATCGCGGAGCAGCTCGACCGCCTCTCCGCGCGTGACGAGCCGCGAAACGACGGCGAGCGGAGTCTCGTCGAGCTCCAGGCGGAGCTGGACGGGCTCGTCGGCCTCGAGACTGTCAAAGAGCAGGTGCACGCGCTCGTCGCGTTCCTCCAGGTGCAGAGCCGCCGCAAGGAGCACGGGCTCCGAGAGGCCGCGACCGGCCAGCATCTGGTCTTCCTCGGCAACCCCGGGACCGGGAAGACGACCATCGCGCGGCTCCTCGCGCAGATGTACCGCGCCATGGGGCTCCTCCGAAAGGGCCACCTGGTCGAGGTCGACCGCGCCGGCCTCGTGGGCCAGTTCGTCGGCACGACGGCGCTCAAGACCGACCGGGTCGTTCGCCGGGCGCTGGACGGAGTTCTCTTCATCGACGAGGCGTACGCCCTGACCCGGGAGGAAGCGCGGATGGATTTTGGGCCGGAGGCGGTCGAGACGCTGCTCAAGCGCATGGAGGACCACCGCGAGCGGCTCGTCGTGATCGTGGCCGGCTACCCGGCGCTCATGCACCGGTTCCTGGACTCGAACCCGGGTCTCAGGTCGCGCTTCTCGCGTGAGATCGTCTTTCCCGACTACTCGACCGACGAGCTGGCCCAGATCACGAATCGCTTCGCCTCCGAGCTCGAGTACCGGCTCACGGGGGAGGCCGAGGCCGAGCTACGCGCCGTGCTCGAAGCGGCCAAGCGAAGCGAATCGTTCGGGAACGCACGCTTCTCGCGCACCGTCTTCGAGCAGGCCCTGAGCGCCCACGCGCTTCGACTTGCGCGCCAGGGAGACCTGACCACGGCCGGCTGGGACGTCCTCCAGACGCTCACGGCCGAAGACATCGCGGCGGCCGCGCTCACGCTCGGCGTCGAGGCACCGGCTCCGGGCCGCGGGCGCTTTCGCTTCAGACGCCCATAACGAGGCGGCCTGAAGTGTGGGCGCTCCCCTGTGATACCACCTAGAGCTCTGCCGTCGTTCCTCTCCACCGAAGGCCTGGCCCGAGCGGCGAGCCGCCATCCCTGGCGGACGATCGCCGCCTGGCTGCTCGTCCTGGTCGTCTCGTTCGGACTGATCGTGGTCTTCCTGGGGGACGCGCTGACCAGCGACAGCGACGTCACCAGCAATCCCGAGTCGAAGCAGGCCTACGACCTCCTCTCCGAGCGACTGCTCCAGGGCCCCCAGCCGAGCGAGATCGTCATCCTGCGCTCGGATCGCTACACGGTCGACGATCCGGAGTTCGAAGCGAAGGCGCAAACTCTCTTCGACCGCGGTCGCGAGACGGGCGTCGTGGCAGAGGCCGAGAGCTTCTTCGGCTCGAGGGACGACTCGCTCGTCTCGGAGGATCGACGCGCCACGGTCGTCCCGATCCTCCTTCGCACGGACGACGTCGCCCCGCTCGTCGACATCGTGGACGAGGCGGATGGGGGCGGCTTCGACGTCTCGATCACGGGCAGCGTCACGAGCGACGCCGATTTCGAGCAGCTCTCGGAGGAGGACCTCCAGAAAGGGGAGCTCTTGATCGGCCTCCCGGCGGCGCTCATCATCCTCGTCCTCGTCTTCGGAGCCGTCGTCGCAGGCTTGATCCCGGTCCTGCTGGCGCTGCTGTCGATCATCGTTGCCGTTGCCCTGACCGCCCTCGTGGGCCAGGTGTTCGAACCCTCGTTCTTCGTCGTCAACATGATCTCGGGGATGGGGCTCGCCCTCGGGATCGACTACTCGCTCTTCATCCTGTCGCGCTACCGCGAGGAGCGCGTCCAGGGTCGCGAGAAGCTCGACGCCATCGCCGCGGCGGGCGCCACCGCGAGCCGCGCGGTCCTCTTCAGCGGCATCGCCTTCGTCCTGGCCATGATCGGGATGGTGCTCGTACCCGACACCATCCTCCGGAGCCTCGCGACGGGAGCGATCCTCGTCGGGATCGTCTCGGTCCTCGCCGCCCTTACACTGCTCCCGGCGGTGCTCAGCCTGCTCGGCGACCGCGTCAATGCGCTCCGCATCCCGATCGTAGGCAGGAGCGCCGAGAGCGCAGGGGCCGAGGGACGTTTCTGGTCGGCCGTGGTGAAGCGCGTCATGCGCCGACCGGTCGTCAGCCTGCTCGCCGCGGGTGGTCTGCTCCTTGCCGCGTCGGTACCCATCCTCGACCTGAACACGGGCTTCGCGGGCATCAGCACCCTGCCCGACCGGTTCCCCTCCAAGCAGGGGTTCACGGCGCTCTCCGAGGAGTTCCCGCAGTCCGGAACGAATCCGGTCGAGATCGTCGTCGACGGAGACGTCGAGTCCCCGGCGGTTCAGCGCGGCCTCGAGCGCCTGGAGCAGAGCCTCGCGGAGAATCCGATCTTCGGCCGCGCCACGATCGAGGCGAACGACGCGGGAGACCTTGCCCGGATCACGGTTCCGGTCACCGACTCGGCGAGCTCGGAGGCCTACGACGCGGTCAGAGCCCTGCGGAGCGACGACGTCCCGGCGGCCTTCCCGGGCACGGAGGCGCGCGTGCTCGTGACCGGGGAGTCGGCCGAGAACGTCGACTACTTCGACCTGATCGGAAGCTGGCTCCCGATCGTCTTCGCCTTCGTGCTCGGCCTCAGCTTCATCCTCCTCACGATCGCGTTCCGTTCCGTCGTCGTCCCGGCGCTCGCGATCGTCCTCAACCTGCTTTCCGTCGGCGCGGCCTACGGGTTGCTCGTGCTCGTGTTCCAGAAGGGCATCGGAAACGAGCTCTTCGGCTTCCAGCAGGTCGACGCGATCGAGGCGCGACCGCCAACGCCGTCGGCGTTCTCATGGCCGCCGGCATGTTCGCCGCGTTCTTCCTCTCCGCCCTCTACCTCCAGCTCGTGCTCGGCTACACCCCGCTCGAGGTGGGCCTTGCGTACCTGCCCTCGACCCTGATCTGGGGAGCCGTCTCGCTCGGGCTCTCCGACAAGCTCGTGCTCCGCTTCGGCATCAAGACGCCGATGGTGACGGGACTCCTGCTCTTCGCAGTGGGGATCCTCATCTTCGCGCGGGCTCCGGTCGACGGGAGCTTCGCCGTCGACGTCCTCCCGAGCATGATCCTGCAGGGGCTCGGCGCGGGCATCGCTTTCAACCCGCTGCTGCTCGCCGCCATGAGCGACGTTGCTCCGGAGGAAGCCGGGCTCGCCTCGGGCGTCGTCAACACGGCGTTCATGATGGGCGGTGCGCTCGGCCTGGCCGTTCTCGCCAGCCTCGCGGCCTCGCGGACAGACAGCCTGCTCGCCTCCGGCGACAGCGCTCTGGCCGCCCTGAACGGTGGCTACCAGTCGGCCTTCCTCCTCGGCGCCGTCTTCGCGCTTGCGGCGGCCTTGCTGGGCGCCGTTCTTCTCCGCACCAGAGCTGCGGCCCCCGTCCATGGCAGCGACGAAGCGATCGGCATCCCCGCCGAGGCCGAGGCCGGCTAGGGCCGGGAAACTCAACCAAGCAAAGACGGAGGAGGCACGCATGAAGCTCCCACAAGTCGTTTCACCAGGCGAGTGGCAAGCTGCTCGGGCGAACCTGCTCGTGCAGGAGAAGGAAGCCACCCGCGCGCGAGACGCCTTGGCTGCAGAGCGGCGACGGCTGCCGATGGTCGAGATCGACGAGGACTACGCCTTCGAGAGCCCGGACGGGAAGGCGAGCCTGCTCGATCTCTTCGCTGGACGCCGCCAGCTGATCGTCTACCACTTCATGTTCGCCCCCGGGGTCGAGGACTGGGAGGACTCACCCCCTGGGCGGCCGCAGACCCGGCGGTACGAGTGGTGGCGCCGCTACGACGAGTACGAGGGCGCTGCGACAAGACCCGGCCTCCGACCGGCGTAACAGACCGGCGCAACAGCCGCCTTACCCGGGCGGTTGCGATCTCCCGGCTCGTGACCTACGTTCCGCCGATGCCTGGCATTGTCGGAATCCTCCGGAGGAAGGAGGCAGAGCAGGTGGCGCGACAAGCCGCCGCCCGGCTTCTGCGGCGTCCTCAGCAGCGTGCGACGATCCTCACGAGCGCCGCCGGCGACGTCGCGCTTGGCTTTGTGGGCGAGCGCGGTGCAGCCGTCCGCGACGAGGAGTCCGGGGTCATCCTCGCCCTCGACGGGGAGCTCGTCGTCGAAGGAACCGAGCCGAGCGAGCGAGCCGCCGAGCACCTGCTTCGGCGCTACCTCGAGGGTCGGCTCAGCGTCGGCGAGACCGACGGGTGGTTCGCCGCCGCCGTCTGGGATCCGCGCCTCGACCGGCTCCTGCTCGTCGCCGATCGGATGGGACATCGCCCCCTGTACACGGCCTCCACGGGGGAAAGGGTTCTCGTCGCTTCGGAGCTGAAGGCGCTGACCGCTGCGGGTCTCAAGCCGGAGATCGACCTCGAGGCCTGGGCCGAGCTGCTCGCGTACGAGTACGCGCTCGGCGATCACGTTGCCTTGGCGGGAGTCCGGCTCGTTCCGCCGGGCACCGCCCTCACGATCGGCGCCGACGGAAGGGTGCAGGCCGAGGAGCAGTGGCGGTATCGCATCGAGCCTGAAGTCCCCGACGGCGGTGAAGAGCCCGTCCACCAGTTCGCTCGCCTGCTCGAAGCTGCAGTGGCCAGGCGAATCGGGTCGAAGACCGCGCTCGCGCTCAGTGGCGGGCTCGACTCCCGTTCGATCGTCGTGGCGCTCGGCGGGCGCCCGGTTCCTGCGCTCAGCTATGGAGCTCCAGGCTCCGAGGATCTCGAGACAGGCACGCGGGTCGCGCGACTTGCCGGTCTCCCGCACAGGCGGCTCCTCCTCTCGAGCGGCTACATCGCCCGGGGCGCGGCCGAGACGGTCTGGCTGGCGGAAGGCCAGGTCCGTTGCTTCCACGCACACCACCTCGAGCTCGCTGCGGTACGCCGCGAAGCTGGTCACTCGGCGCTTCTCATCGGGTTCAGCGGCGATCCCATCGTCCGTGCCTCGCGCGTTCCCCCCGTACCCGAGGACGTCCGCCATCTCCCCGCGGTTTTCCACGCGAGCCGGGCGACCTGCATCAGCGACTCGATCGCTGATGAGGTCTTGACGCCGTCGTTCGCGGCCGAGATTCGTGGGCTCGCGCTGGCTTCGCTCGCCCGCACCCTGAACGAGGAGGAGGGCTCACCCGCGGTTCGCATGCGCCAGCACATCGTCCGCCATAGTCACAGGCGCAAGGTGTTCCCCGGCGCAGAGCTCTTTCTGGACGACCTCGCGCCTCGTGATCCGTTCGACGATCGGGCGTTTCTCGAGTTCTGTCGCCACATGCCGTCTGCCTGGCGAGAAGGCGGTCGGCTGCAGAGGCACTACCTCCGCCGATTCGAAGCGATCGCCGCGCTCCCGAGCCCCAAGGAAGGGCTTCCACCGCGACTCGACGGCGTTCGGCGCTCCGTGGCCAGGGCGGGGGTGCGGATCCGCCGCAGCGCCCGGGCGCGGATCGAGCGGGCTGCAGGCGTTCGCTGGCTCCCCGACCGGCACGGGCTCGGCGACTACGCTCACGACCTGAGGGGCGCCAGCTCCCCGGTGCTCGACATCCTGCTCGAGCCGCGCACCCTCGCCCGAGGCCAGCTCCGCGAGGAGGCAGTCCGGGGGCTCATCCGGGAGCTGCGGTCCGGCCGGGAGCGGCACACACGGGCGCTCGGGATGCTCCTGACGTTCGAGCTCTTCCAGCGCCAGTTCGTCGACGGCGAAGGTCTGCAGGCGCCCGACGCGACCGAAGCGGTCGAGGTGCGGGGCTGATCCGGGGCGGGCGTCGGATTCTCGGCGTCTGCCGCCGGGCGGCGCACGTGTACGACGTGCCGTTGGCAGCCGTGGTCCGGCGTGCCCTCGAGGTTCGCTTCCACGAGGGCTACGCCCTCGGCGAGGCCGCTCCGTATGGCCTCCTCGATCCCCGAAACCGCAGCATCGAGCGAGCAGAAGTCGTAAGCCGGAAGAGACTGCGGCCCCTCCAGAACGCCCTGAACCCGGCGGAGTTCTCGCTTCTGACCGAAGACAAGGCCGTGTCTCATCGTTACTGCGAGAGTCTTGGCCGACCCACGCCGAACCTCTACGGCCTCTTCTTCCGCGACGCCGCCGGCTGGGCCGGCGGCAGAAGCGTGCAGGGGCGCGCGGAGTGGTGCTC
>JBPCPR010000033.1:0-4226 GCA_050998925.1 Gaiellaceae bacterium | reverse complement strand
GGCGAAGCGGTTCGACGAGCCGATCACGAAGGAGTCGAAGGTGTACTTCGGATTCATCCCCTCGTGGCTCCGTTGTGCGGGAGCGGAGCTTGTAACTCCCGCCTCCCGCGGGTTCGCTTCCTCGCGGACGACGACGCGGACGCGTCGTTCGTCACCCGTCACGTCCTGGACGGCGCCCTCGACGAGCCCGAGGAAATGGCCCTCGATCCACTCGCGCGTGAAGTCGTTCGGGACGACGACGACGAACGCCTCGTCCTCGAGCGCACCTCCCGAGGCGCCGTCGAACCAGGTCCTGAAGGTGGTGTCGTTCAGCGCGTCCCGAAGCCGCGCGGCAACTTCGGTCCACAACAGTTCCGCGCTCAGCTCTACAGGACGCTCCACCCGCTCGATTCGCTCCTAGCCGGACTTCGGGGAGGGGCGACTATAGCAGCGTCGATCGCGTCTCACAACGGCCGATCAGCCCCTTCAAGGCGGCAAAAAAAGACGTGATTTCCAGGGATTTTAAAGTTATCCACACCCGTCTCCACAATGTGGAAAAGCGGTCTCTACGCGGCTTCCCAAGCCCGCTCGCGGCTGTGGATTGTCGAGACCTGAAAACCTTCCTCTCCGAGGGGGTTGGGCCTTCTCTATACTGGCTGCGGTCGCCCGGAGCGGCCTCTTCTTTGGGCCTTATTCGTGAAGCGAACCTTCCAACCGAACGTCCGCCGGAGAAAGCGCCGGCACGGGTTCCGCGCGAGGATGCAGACTCGGGCAGGCCGCGCGATCCTGAAGCGCCGCCGTGCCAAGGGACGCAAGCGCCTTTCCGCCTGAGGCGCGCGCCTCGAGAGGCATGAAGCGCCGTAACCGGCTCTCGCGCTCGCGGGATTTCGACGCCGTCTACCGCAAGGGTCGTTCGGTGTCGACGCGCTACCTCGTTCTCTATGCCTTCCCGCGCCCGGACGAGGTGGAAGAGGAGTCTCGGCTTGGGCTCGCCGTCTCCAGAAAGTTCGGCGGCGCGGTGGAGCGAAACCGCGTCAAGCGTCGCCTCCGGGCGGCGTTCGAGGAGCTCCAGGAGAGCTTGCCTCGCGGGCGGGACTTCGTCCTGATCGTGCGCCCGGGGTTCGCGGAGGCGGCCGAGACCAACGGCTTCGAGTGGCTCGGCGACCGCGTGGGCGAGGTCTTCCGGCTCGCCGAGGGTGCCGACCGGGAAGCACGGGCATGACCGCGCTCGCCCGGCTGGTCGTCAGGGGCTACCAGCGTCTGCTCAGCCCGTTCCTGCCCGCCCGCTGCAAGTATCACCCGACGTGCTCGCAATACGCGCTCGATGCGATCAGCGAGTACGGGCCCGCTCGCGGCGGGGTGCTCGCGGCGTGGCGACTGCTCCGGTGCAATCCGTGGAGTCACGGAGGCGTCGACTACGTCCGCGACCAGACGATGTTCGGAGCCCGCTCGTGATCGGCCCCCTGGCCATCCTCGAGCCGATCGAGAGGCCGCTCACCTCCCTCCTCGAGTGGCTCCACGCGTCCGTCGGGCTCTCGTGGGCGTTCGCGATCATCGTGCTCACGATCATGGTGCGGATCGTGCTCGTGCCGCTGACGGTGAAGCAGATCCGCTCGATGACGAAGCTCCAGACCCTCGCCCCGGAGCTGAAGGCGCTGCAGGCGAAGTACAAGAACGACAAGAAGCGCCAGCAAGAGGAGGTGATGCAGTTCTACCGGGACAACCAGGTGAACCCGCTCACCTCATGCCTGCCGATCCTCCTCCAGATCCCGATCTTCATCTCGCTCTTCTACGTCCTCAAGGACTTCGAGAAGGAGGTCTTCCTCCCGAAGTACCCGAACTCGGATCTCGGCTTCCTGAACATCGTCCCGAGCATCAGCGACAACATCAGCGAGCACCTCACCGGTCCGAACTACTCCGGCCTCCTCTTGCTCCTGCTCTACGTCGGCAGCCAGATCGCCTCCACGCAGTTCATGTCGGCCGCGATGGACAAGCGCCAGAAGTACCTCTTCATGGCGCTCCCGATCGTCTTCATCTTCTTCATCGTCAACTTCCCGATGGGTCTCATGCTCTACTGGACGACGACGAACCTCTGGACGGTGGGTCAGGGCCTCATCACCCGGCGCCTGGTGCCCCGCCCACAACCGGCGCCGAAGCGTAGCTCGCGGACCGAGCCGCGATCGTCGGGCGACGGCGACGGTAACGGGGCCAAATCCCAGGGCCCTGCCCCGAAGCCGGGCCCAGCCAAGCAGAAGGCAGCGCCGGCCGGCGGGCAGCGGGTACGCCGCCGGAAGAAGCGCGGCTCCGCCCGCAGATGACCGAGGCGGCCGAGGGCGGGCTCCAGGTCGAGGCGACCGGCGAAACCGTCGGCGAGGCCAAGTGGGCGGCGCTCCGCGATCTCGAACAGCGCTACCCGGGGCTCGACAAGGACAAGGTCAGGTTCGTCGTCGTCTCGGAGGGCGAGCGAGGACTTCTGGGAGTCGGGTTCACGCCCGCCCGCGTCATTGCCGCCCTCGAGGAGGCGCCGCCTTCCGATGTTCCTCCGGAAGAGGAGGCTGGCACCCCACCCGCCCGCGTCCGCGAGTTTCTCGACCGGGTCTGCCGGGCTCTCGGCGTGCCGGTCACCGTGTCGATCGCAGAGAGCGAAAGCGGGATCGTGGCCACTCTCGGGGGCTCGGAGCTCGGGCTTCTGATCGGAAAGCGTGGGCAGACCCTCGACGCCATCCAGTACCTCGCGAACGCCATCCTCATGAAGGATGCGGAGTTCGGTCCTCGCCCCGCCGTCGTGATCGACGCGGCCGGCTACCGCGCCCGCCGCCAGAACGCGCTCGAGCGTCTGGCCGAGCGAGCGGCGCGGGATGCCGTACGCACGGGAGCGGCTGTCGAGCTCGAGCCCATGAGCTCCGTCGAGCGGAAGATCGTCCACGTCTACCTGAAGGAGCTCGGCGGAGTCGAGACCGAGAGCGACGGGAACGAGCCCAATCGTTTCATCGTCGTCCGTCCCGCGGGGTGAAAGAGGATCCGAGGCTCGAGGGGTGGCTTCGCGGCCTCGTCTCGACGCCCGGCCTGACCGCGCTCACCGACCTCGAGGAGGCTCGGCGGATCCTCCTCGACGACGCGCTCGCGGGTCGCGACCTCGTGGAACGAGGCCCGCTCGTCGACGTCGGGTCCGGCGGCGGCTCCCCGGGCCTTCCGCTTGCCGGAGCTCTGCCGGAGATCCAGGTCGTCCTCCTCGAGTCGAACGGGAGGAAGTGTGACTTCTTGCGGGCTCAGTCGGCAGGATTCGCGAACGTGTCGGTTGTCTGCGCCCGAGCCGAGGAGCACGGCCGCGCTGCGGGGAGGGACGCGTACGGGACCGCGGTCGCCCGGGCGCTGGCTCCGCCTGCGGTCGCGCTCGAGTGGTGTCTGCCACTGGTGGCCGTTGGAGGCCGTGCGGTCCTCTACACCGGCGAGCCCGGGCCGGAGCTCGAGCGTGTTGCCGTGCGCCTGGGCGGCGGGCCGCCTCGCGCGCAGCCGGTCGAGGGCTCCGAGCGCCGGCATCTGGTCGTCGTCGAGAAGCTCGAGCCCACTCCGGAGGAGTTTCCACGCCGGCCCGGGGCGGCCAGGAAACGTCCGCTCGCCTGAGTAGCCTGGAAGCGTGTCAGGCACGGTCTTCGCGGTCGCGAATCAGAAAGGCGGCGTCGGAAAGACCACGACCGCCGTCAATCTCGCCGCCTGCCTAGCGGAGGCCGGCGAGCGGACGCTCGTGATCGACCTCGACCCGCAGGCGAACGCCACATCGGGCCTCGGCGAGCACGCGAACGGATCGTCGTCCTACGACCTCCTCGACGGAGCCTCGGTCTCGGAGCTCGCCCACGCGACACGGTTTGCGAACCTCGATCTGGTGCCGTCTCGCCCCGAGCTCGCCGGCGCGGTCGTCGAGCTGGCACGGCTCGAGGACGGTGAGACCTTCCTCAGCGAGTCGCTTCGACCGGCGCGCGAGGCGTACTCCTTCGTCTTCGTCGACTGTCCGCCGTCGCTCGGGCCGTTGACCGTGAACGCTCTGGCGGCCGCAGACCGCGTTCTCGTCCCGATCCAGTGCGAGTACTACGCGCTCGAGGGCCTCGCTCAGCTCCTCGACTCGGTCGACCGGGTGCGGTTGCGGTTGAACCCGCGGCTGACGGTCGCGGGTCTCCTCCTCACGATGGCGGACCGGCGGACCCGCCTCACCGCTGACGTGGCCCGCGAGGTGCGGGAGAGCTTCGGAG
>JBPCPR010000032.1:0-2672 GCA_050998925.1 Gaiellaceae bacterium | reverse complement strand
AGCTGGTGCCTGCAGTCTCGCTCACGGCTACGACCGGAGCGCCTGTGGCCCTCCAGGGCCTGGCGGCAACACGAGCCGTGCTCTTCGTGTATCCCCGGACGGGGCGACCGGGTGTCGCTCCGCTCGTGGGGTGGGATGCCGTCCCAGGGGCGCGCGGGTGCACGCCGCAAAGCTGTGGGTTCAGGGACCGCTCCGCCGAGCTCAGGGATCTGGGAGCGGACATCGCGGGTCTCTCCGCCCAGCCCGCCGAGGAGCAGGCCGAATTCGCGGCGCGCGAAAAACTCTCGTTTCCGATCCTCTCCGATGAGGAACTTCGGCTCGCCGACGCACTCGGCCTTCCAACCTTCGACATCGCCGGTATGCGCCTCTACCGGCGCGTTACGCTTGTCCTCGAGGCCGGACGAATCCGAAAGGTCTTCTACCCGGTTTTTCCGCCCGACCGGAACGCGGAAGAGGTCGCTGCCTGGCTCCGCGAACAAGAGGAGGACGCATGAAGATCGTTCCGGTCGACTCGTCGCAGGCGAAGCCGGTGGAAGCGGGCGGCCACTTCGACGGCGACGTCTCCATGCAGGATCTGAACCTCGATGCACCGGTGGACGGCGTCGAACTCGTCGCGGTGTTCTTCGGCCCGGGCGCGCGCACGTTGCCGCACACGCATCCGGTCGAGCAGACGCTGATCGTGATCGAGGGCGAAGGCGTGATAGCGAACGAGGAGGGACGTCGCGGCTTCCGCGCCGGCGACGTGGTAGTCGTCCCGGCGGGCGAGTGGCACTGGCACGGCGCCACCCCGGACGCGGCGATGTGCCATCTCTCCGCGAAGCAGGTGAGCGACACCGTTTGGGAGGGCGTCCCGCTTCGGGACTGGGACGATTACCCGGGTGAGCTCACGGCCTGAGCGAGCTCGTGTCCACGACCACGAAGTCGGATCCGCGGACGCGGTGGAGCGTGTGGAGCTGGTCGTTCGACCACCGCGGGTCGGGCGCGCCGGAGACGTACCAGCTCGTGCCGTTGTCGGACACGATCATCCCGTAGCGCTTGAGCGCCGTCAGAACGATCCGGGCCTGCCGCGGGAAGCCCGCGACCGGGAAGTCGGCGCGGAGCCTGAGCCGGAGCCCCATCGGAGGCAGATCCGGGTCGGTGAGGCTCGAGGCGAAGTGGCGAGCGGGGTAGACGTAGGCCCGCCGCGACCGCTCGACCGTGAAGCGAAGTGCATGGTCGATCCGCCCGCGCCGGACCTCGTCGTAGCGGGCCAGGCCGGGAAGGATCGGAAGCCTGGCCGCATCGGCAGACGTCCAACCGGCAGGGCGGAGCCGGTACGAGCGCAGGTTCCAGATCGCGCCTGACCTCGCACGCCAGCGAGGCGTTCCGGCTCGCGGATAGAGGGCGAAGAGCTCGTAGAGCTTGCAGCTCGAGCGGTCGACCAGGATCGCGTGCCGGTCGCCGTGCGCGTGCCTTCCGCCCTCGATCTTGACGCCGGCCGGAATCGGATAGGGGCCGCGGTCGCTTTCGCTCGCGTAGTCGAAGCGAACGATCCGCTTCGGCGTTAAGGAGCCGACGACGGTGATCGGGATGCCGATCGGCCCGCCGTTCCAGCGGCCCGAGCCGAAGTCAGCGTGGACGTGCCGCCCCGCGCCGATCGATCTGACGATCGCCGTCGAGTTCCCGGCGACGGGCAGCCGGTCGACGCGCTTGTTCCAGACGCTCGACGCGGGGAAGACCAGGCACTGCAACGCGCCGGGCAGCGGGTAGGCCCCGGCAGACCCGGCCGTGAGGGCCAGCGCAAGAGCGCCCAGTGACGCCACGCGTCGCATGCACACGGTCTCGGCGGCGGCGCGCGCCGCCTTCATTTCTCAGCCGGTGGCGGGTCGAGCCAGCTCGTTGGTCTGCGCGGCCAGCTCGCGGTCACGCTCGGTGATCGCCCTCTGCGTATGCGTCCACCACCGCACCGTGACGGCGTTCCAGCTCACATGGATGTCCGGGTGGTGATTCGCGGCCTCGGCCGCTTCGGCAAGGCGGTTGACGAACGCGACCGCCTCGTGGAAGTCGGCGAAGCGAAAGCCGCGCTGGAGCGCGCCACGCACCTCGTTCCAGCCCTCTGGGTAGTCAGCGTTGGTCAAACCCGATCCCGACCGGGATTCGTATCACGTTCCGAACTCAACCTGATTCGGAGGGAAGGGGATGACCCGAGCGCTGGTCCTGTTGGCCGCATCCGCCTGCGTCTCGCTTGTCCTCACCGGGGCCGCTGCGGCGAAGACCTACTATGCCAAGGTCGGTCCGGGCATGACCATCACGCTCAAGAACGCCCGCGGCGTCAAGGTGTCCCAGATCCTGCGCGGAACGCACACTGTTCGCGTCCGGGACAGGTCCGTGCTGCACAACTTCCATCTCCTCGGGCCCAACGTGAACCGGAAGACGAGACTGGAGCTCACCGGCCTCAAGTTCTGGACGATCAAGTTCGCGCCGGGTGCCTACCGCTACCGGTGTGACCCCCATCGCCGCCACATGCGCGGAGGCTTTACGGTCGCCTAGCCGAGTACCGATTCGACCGTGAGGACGCCGTCCGCCACGATTCCCCGAACGCGGACGGGGCGATCCGACCAGCGCGCAGGCGACACGGACGAGTCGCCCGCGCTGGTCTCGAGCTCCAGGGCTTCGAGGTCGAGGCCCTGGAG
>JBPCPR010000271.1:0-3176 GCA_050998925.1 Gaiellaceae bacterium | reverse complement strand
CGAGATGGGGTAGACGTCGAGGGACGAACCGAAGGCGCAGACGAGCGCGAAGCCAGGGGTTTCGATGCCCTCGGCGCGCTCGAGCCTATCCCGCGAGCCACCGAGCGGCGCCAGGAGGCCCAGGTCGTCGAGGCGCCTGAAGCCCGCAAGCGAGAGGCGAGCGAGCTCACCCAGGATGCGCTCTCCGGCAGGGCTCGCGGCGAGCTCCGCGTGAGCGCGCGCCAGACGCTCCGTCTCCTCGTCGAGGCGCATTCCGAGCTCGTCCTCGAGCCTGGCGGCGCGCAGGAGGCGGATTGGATCGTCGGCGAAGATCTGCGGCGAGACCGCCCGGAGAACACGCGCCTCGAGATCGCCGCGCCCTCCGAGGGGATCGACAGGGTCTCCTCCGCTCAGCGGGAGAGCGATCGCGTTGATCGTGAAGTCGCGCGTTTCGAGATCCGCCTCGATCCCGTCCGGGAGCGGCGTGAAGTCGACCGTCCGTCCGTCCCGGAAGGCCACCCGCCAGGCGCCGTGGCGGTCGGAGAGCGGGAAGACGGCGCCACCGGCGAGGCTCGCATACGAGCGCGCCGCCGCCTCCGGCTCCGGACACGCGACGTCGACGTCGACGACAGGCCGCCCGAGCAGCTCGTCCCGCACGGCTCCGCCGACGACGTAGGCCTCCTCGCCTCCGACCGCCTGGAAAAGCCGCTCATCCATCGACGACCCTTCTCTCTGCGCGCTCGGGCGCCGCCTGGATGCCGCACGTGATCTCGTAGTTGATCGTCCGAAGCCGCCTCGCGTGCTCCTCGACGAGGACGCCTTCCCCGAGGAGCGTCACCTCCGTCCCCTCCGGCTCGTCGCCGAGCTCGACCGCGAGCGCGTCCATCGAGATCGTCCCGACGACCGGCCGGCGCGTGTTGCCCACGAGCACCTCGGTCCCCGTCAAGCCGCGCCGAAAGCCGTCTCCGTAGCCCACCGGGACGAGCCCGATCCGCGTTGCATCCTCGGCGACGAAGCCGCGGCCGTAGCCGGTGCTCTCCCCCGGCGCCAGGGTCTTCGTCAGGGCCACGTGGCTCCGCCAGGACAGCACGGGCTCGAGACCGTGGGTCGCAGGGTCGTCCCCGAAGGGCGAGAGGCCGTAGAGCGCCACGCCGCAGCGGACGGCGTCGAAGCGAGCCTCGGGGAAGCGGAGCGCCGCGGCGCTGTTGGCGAGGTGACGCACGGCTACGTCGAAGTGCCCGGCCAGCTCGCGATAGCGGTCGATCTGCTCACGCGCGAAGCCCTCGTCCTCGTCGTCCGCGGTCGCAAGGTGGCTCATGAGACCGACCACGCTCTCCCGGGGAGCCGCCAGCGCCTCCTCGGGCGACATGCCCCAGCGGCCCATGCCCGTGTCGACCTTCAGGTGCACCGGCAGCCCAGGCGGGAGGTCGGGGCGATGGGCGGTCACCTCGAGGCCGCTTCGCCGGGCCGCGTCGTCCTCCCCGACTTCCAGCGGACCCATGACGAGGATCCGCGCCTCCGGGTCGAGCCGACGGAGAGCCTCGCCCTCGGCCACCGTCGCGACGCAGAGAGCGGCCGCACCGGCCTCGAGTGCCGCTCCGGCCACGTCCTCGGCCCCGTGCCCGTACGCGTCGGCCTTGACGACGGCCCAGAGCTCCGCGTCCCCGGCCGCTTGGCGGAGCCGCCGGACGTTTCGCTTGAGCGCCGCGAGGTCGATGGTGATCTCCGACCGGCGCATCGCGCCGAACGATAGTGGCGAGACCGGGCGCGATCTTACGAGGAACCGGCAGAGGAGAGCGCGGGCGAGAGCGCCCCGATCACGTCCCGGGCGAGCATGCCCGCCGTCCCGTGGCTCTCGGCGGCCCGACGGGCGGCGATGCCTCCCGCGACAGCGGCGGTCGCCGCGGCCTCGAGCGGCTTCATCCCCTTGGCCAGGAAGGCGGCCACGATGCCGGTGAGGACGTCTCCGGTCCCTGCCGTCGCGAGGCCCTCGTTCCCGAGGTCGCAAACGAAGACGCCCCGGCCTGGCGCTGCGACGAGCGTGTCGGCGCCCTTCAGGAGCATGGTCGCGCCGACGTCGTCCGCGCCACCCTGGACAGCGTCCAGGCGGTGTGCGGAAACCCAAGCCGACGTCCGGCCGAGCAGGCGTCCCAGCTCGCCCGCATGCGGCGTCAGCACCGTGCCCGCGTCGCGCGAGAAGACCCATTCGAGGTGCCCTGCGAGCGCCCAGAGCCCGTCCGCGTCGAGCACGACGGGCACCTCGAGCCGGTCGAGGAGGAGCCGGACGAGCGCGCGCGTCCCGTCGCTCCGTCCCAGGCCGGGGCCGATCGCGACCGCGCCGGCCCGCTTGGCCACTTCCATGATCGTCTCCGCTGCCTCCGCGGTCATCCGGCCTTCGTCGTCGGCGGGACAGGGGCACGACATCGCCTCCAGGAGTCGCACCTCGAACACCAGGCTGCTGGGCTCCGGCACGCAGACGGTGACGATCCCGGCTCCTGCCCACATGGCGGCCTCCGCGGTCAGGGAGGGCGCCCCCGTGTAGCCGGTCGAGCCACCGACGACGAGGACCGATCCGGCGGTGTACTTGTTGTCGGTCGGCTGCCGGCGGGGAACGGCGCCCAGGATCTCCTCCGTGACCCGCCCGTGCCGGGTCGGGCCTGCAGCGAGGCCGATGTCCGCCACCTCGACCTCGCCGGCTCGGAACCGCCCCGGCGCGACTACTAGCCCGAGTTTCGGCGCGTGGAAGGTGACCGTGACGTCAGCCTTCACCGCGGGACCGGCCACCTCCCCGGTCGAGGCGTCGATGCCCGAGGGAACGTCCAGCGAGAGCACCGGGACGCCGAGTGAGTTGATCTCCTCGAGGTGGCGGGCGGCGTCCGCTCGTGGGGCACCGCGGAAGCCCGTCCCGAACACCGCATCGACGACGACGTCGGCGCTTCTCCCGGTCTCGGCGAATCTGATTCCGAGCTCCTTGACGCGCGTTAGATTCTCCCGAGCGTCTCCCTTCACCTTGTCCTCGGTCCCCGCGAGAACGACCTCGACTGCCCGCCCGGCCTCGTGCAGGATCCTGGCAACGACGAATCCGTCCCCTCCATTGGCGCCCGTCCCGCACCAGACGGGGAAGCGCTCCGCGTTGGCGAACCTTCGGACCGCCGCAACAGCGGCGGCACCTCCGGCCCGCTCCATCAGCTCGAGTG
>JBPCPR010000270.1:0-7234 GCA_050998925.1 Gaiellaceae bacterium | reverse complement strand
GCGTTCGAGGGCGTGCTCGATGTGTGCGCGGCCCTCGCTCAGGTAGCCGCGGACGTACCAGAATCGCCCGATCGCGCCGCACAGCCGGAGCTCGGATTCGAAGGCGCTCGACTCATTGAAGAACGCCAAGGCGACGCGCAGGTTGTCGTGCTCCCGCTGAATCGCGGCGAGGGTGCTCGGCTCGCGAATGGTCGACTCGAGTCGCTCCGCCAGGGTCAGGAAGTACTCTGCGTGCCGGCTGCGGACCGCCTCGGCCTCGCCGCTCGAGACCAGCCGCTCGCGCGCGTACTCGCGCACGGTTTCGAGCATCGCGAAGCGCGGCTCTTCGTCGGCCAGACGGCGCACGAGGCTCTGGTCGACGAGCGAGCCGACGAGGTCGAGGCCGGCCCCGCAGACCGCCTCGGCAGCTTCGACGGTGAAACCGCCGACGAAGACGGCGGATCGTGCGAAGAGCTCTTGCTCGCCTGAGCCAAGGAGCTCGTAACTCCAGTCGATCGTGCTGCGCAGCGTGTGCTGCCGCGCCGGCAGGTCCCGAGCTCCCGACCCGAGCGTGTCCCGCCGGCTGCGCAGACGTTCGAGGAGCGTCTCGGGAGAGAGCAGCTTCATGCGCGCGGCTGCGAGCTCGAGCGCGAGCGGAAGCCCGTCGAGCTCCGAGCAGATGCCTGCGATCTCGACGGCGTTCGCCGGGGTGATCGCGAACTCCGGCCGGACGGCGACGGCCCGAGCCGTGAAGAGCGCGGCTGCATCATTCAAAGCGAGCGCTTCGGGGCTAGCGGCCTCCGCTGACGACGGGACGCCGAGCGGGGCGAGAGAGTACTCGTGCTCGCCCGAGACTCGAAGCGGGGCTCGACTCGTGACGAGCGCCGTCAGACCGGGCGCTGCTGCGAGCAATTCGCCGACGAGCGGTGCGGCTTCAAGCAGGTGCTCGAAGTTGTCCAGCACCAGCAAAAGGGTCCGCCGGCGCAGCACGTGCTTGAGGGTGTCGACGAGTGGTCGCGGGCCTGCCTCGGCCACACCGAGCGCGTCCGCAACCCTCGTCGCGACGAGATGCGCTGCCGTCAACGGGGCGAGATCGACGAAATAGACGCCTTCGTGGAGCTCGAGTGCAAGCTCTTCGGCAGCGGCGAGAGCAAGCCGTGTCTTCCCGGTGCCGCCCGTCCCGGTCACAGTGAGCAGGCGAACGTCCGACCGTCGCAACAGGCCGGTCACGGCCGCAAGCTCGATTCTGCGGCCGACCAGCGGGTTCACCGGTCGTGGAACGTATCCCCGGGCTATCGCCGGCGATGCCCTAAAGGGCGTCAGCCCCGGCTCTTGCCGAAGAATTGCTGCTTCGAGGTCGCGCAGTGCCGGTCCGGGCTCGATCCCGAGCTCCTCGACGAGCAACCTCCGTGCGTCCGCGTATGCCTCGAGCGCATCGGCTTGCCGGCCCTCCCGATAGAGGGCGAGCATGAGTTGTACGCGCAGATGCTCCCGAAACGGGTGCTCGGCGACCAGGGACTCGAGCTCGCCGACGAGGCCACTGTGGCGGCCGAGCTCGAAGTCGGCTTCGATTCGCAGCTCGAGCGTTGCGACGCGAGTTTCCTCGAGTTGCCCGATCTCGGCGACCGCGAAGGGCTCCTCCGCTTGTTCGGCCAGTGCGGGTGGGCGCCAGAGAGCAAGTGCTTCGCCGAGCATCCGGCTGGCCGTCTCAGCCTCGCCACGAGCCAGGGCGTCTCGACCCTGGCTGACGAGCTCCTCGGAGCGCTGAAGGTCGAGCTCGCCCTCCTGGACGCGGAGCCGGTAACCCGACCCATCCGTCACGACCCGTTCGCGACCGAGTGCCTTGCGCAACGCGTGCACGTGACCTTGGAGGGCGTTTGCGACCGTTGCCGGTGGCTCCTCGCCCCAAATGGCGTCTATCAGACGCCCGCGCGTCAGGGTCTCGTTGGCGTGCAGGAGGAGGAACGCGAGCAGCGCTCTTCGTTTCCGGCCCCCGAGAGAGACGGGCTCGCCGGCCCGCAAGACTTCGAGCGGCCCGAGGACGCGGAACGCAAGCGAATCGGAGACTGCTTCAGTCCTCACGGCACTCTCGAGCGCGTGTCGAGACGGTTCCCCGTTCCCCGGCGGTGGTCGCCGTAAGTGTGCGATAAGCGCAGTGTAAGCGCGCTCTCCGATCGTTCAAAGCGTCATCCGAACGAAGGGAGCATCGTGATTCATGCAGGCGACACAATCGAAAACCCGGTCACCGGCGAGCGAATCGTCTTCCGGAAGACTTCGAACGAGACGAACGGCGAGGCCGTCGTCATCGAGTGCTTCGTCCAACCAGGCGGCTTCGTCGCTGCGAAGCACGTGCACCCTTACCAGGAGGAACGCTTCGAAGTCCTGAGAGGGTTGGTCGGGCTCGAGCTCGACGAGCAGAAGCTGACCGCCGGTCCCGGTGACCGCGTGCTGGTTCCCGCCGGTGCGGCCCACTGCTTCCGGAACGCCGGCGACGAGGAAGCCCACTTCGTCTGCGAAGTACGGCCTGCCTTGCAGTTCGAGCAGCTCCTGGAGACGATGTTCGCGCTTGCCGCCGACGGCAAGACGAACAAGAAGGGGATGCCGAACCCGCTCCGGCTGGCGGTGATCGCGAGGGCGACCTTCGACACGGTGCGACTGCCGTTCCCACCCGTGCTGATGCAGCGGATCGCGCTGGCAGCCGGGTCGTGGGTCGGACGGCTCGTGGGCTATGAGTCCACGTATGTCCCGGCGGCGGCGAACGCGCCCGAGACCGCTGCGGCAGCATGATCTGGCGGCGGCTCAGGCGTCGGCTGTTCTGGTCAGCCGTCCTGCTTGCGATCTCTCTGGTCGCGCTGGTCGGTGGGCTCCTTCGTGTCGTCGGGGCTGTCGCCTCGACGACACGAGCCGCGGCACCCTCAGCTCGCGTTTGAGAGGCCGGCCGCGACGGGGTGCCGCCTCAGCCTGCCGGCTTCAATCGCCGTCGACCTCGCGGGCGTCGAACCGGTCCTTGAAGAGAGCGATGAACTCCTCTTCGGTCTCGGGCTCGTGCTCGCCGGCCTCCTCCTCACCGCTGCCCTCTCCGACGACGAACGCTAGGTCGAGGCGGCGGCCGGTCACCTCCTGGATCGCGTCCACCAGGAGGATGGCGTTTTTCGGCTCCTCGGCGAGATTGCGGTGGAAGGACGCGGCAGGAGGAAACTCGACCACGAGCCGCTCGCCGGCCAGCTCGACCGGACGGGCTTCGTTCAGAACCGACCCGGCCGGGATGGAGCGCTCGGCGACCGACGGGACGATTGCCAGCTGCCAGAGCTGCTGGAGCTGCTCCAGCTCGAGGGGAGGCCGGTCGCCCCGCTCCTCAGCAGCGGGCACGGCGTCCGACTGGGCTCGGGCGACCTCAGCCTGATCCGGCGGTGCGGTCGCCGTCGCCGCCGGCGCCTGGGCTGGCGGGTGGTGCGGCTCGCGCGGACGGGCCTCGAGCTGCTCCAGCCGGTAGGAGAGCGATTCCCGGGAGAGGTCTGCTCCGGCCCGCGTCACCTTGACGAGCGCGAGCTCGAGCGGGAGGCGCGGGTCGCCGCCCTGGCGAGCATCGTCGACGGCGAAGGCGAGGAGGTCGACGAGCCTCAATACCTCGGGCTCGCCGAGCTGGTTCGCCTGGGACCGGAGCCGCTCGCGCGTCTCGTCCGTGACCGGGATCGACTCCGGGACCTCGCCCATGTGCTGGACGAGGAGGAGGTGGCGGAGGTGCTCGAGCAGGTCGGTGACGAGGCGGGTGAGATCCTGCCCCTGGTCGGCGAGCTCCTCGACGAAGGTGAGAAGACCGCCGGTGTCGCGGTCGACGATCAGGTCGCAGATCCGGAAGAGGGCCTCCTCCTCCACGGCGCCGAGCAGCTGCAATACCGCCTGCACCGTGATCTGTCCATCCGTCGCGGCGGCGAGCTGGTCGAGAGTCGAGACTGCGTCCCGGAAGCTTCCGCGGGCGCTCCGCGCTACGAGGGCGAGCGCTGCGTCGGGGACATCGATCTGCTCGCCGTCCGCCACCGTGCGAAGGAGCTTCGTCAGCTCCGGCAGGCGCGGCCGTGCGAACATGAACGTCTGACAGCGGGAGCGAACGGTCGGGAGCATCTTCCCGAGCTCGGTCGTGCAGAAGACGAAGACGAGGTGGGGCGGGGGCTCCTCGATCAGCTTCAGGAGCGCGTTGAAGGCGGCGTCCGTGAGCTGGTGCGCCTCGTCGAGGATGTAGACCTTGTAGCGCCCCTCGACCGGCTGCAGGACGACGCGGTCCCGGATCTCGCGGATGTCGTCGATCCCCCGCTGGCTGGCCGCGTCCATCTCGATCACGTCGAGCGAGGTCCCGGACGCGATCGTGCGGCACGAGTTGCACGAGCCGTCGGGCTCGACCGTAGGGCCCTGCTCGCAGTTCAGTGCCTTCGCCAGGATGCGGGCGAGCGACGTCTTCCCCGTCCCTCGCGGCCCTGCGAAGAGATACGCCTGCCGAATCTGATCGCGGCCGATCGCGTTGCGAAGCGTTCGGACGACCGCCTCCTGCCCGACGACCTCATCGAAGGTCTGAGGCCGGTACTTACGGTAGAGCGCGGTCATACGACCATGCTAAAGCAGGAGGGGGAAAGGGGAACCTTGGGCTCCCCGAAGGAAGGAGGGAGCCCTGCCTCCCTCGCGAGACTTATCCCGGCCGCGCACCTTCCGTCGTAGGTGGCTCAGAGGCGGTGCGTACGACGCTCGCTCGTCCCAGGCTGCTCCGCGGCACCTGAGAGAAGCTGCTTAGCGCTGCTTCCTCCCGGATCTGACGCGGTTCGCAGGCTCTCAGTGCGCGGGACCTGACAGTCAACACTTACGTCGGAAAGCCCTACCCCCGAACGTTCCTCCTCGGGAAGGAGTTCGGCCCCGCTAGAGCGGATTGCGGGTTCAGGGAACCGCTAGCTCCCCGCTTAGCGCGACCGGGAGGGAGATGGTAGCAGTCGCCGATTCGAGTCCGGCTCGCGCAGTGCGCGAGCCGGACTCGAATCGGAAGAGGGCGACGCTACTATCGGACACTCGGGGCGCATAGCTCAGCGGGAGAGCGCCCGCTTCACACGGGGGCGCGAATCTAGGCCGCTATGAGCAATTCGGCTTGTTTGCCGCTATGAGCAATTCGGCTTGTTTGCATGGTCTTGACCGCGCGCGAGAGGAGTTAGTCCTCAGGAGTTCTCACGTGTTTTCTGGAGGCTACTTGACACGAACTTGCCACACGCGGTCAGCTAGTTCGCTCTAGTGTCCCTCGGCGAACTTGCTCGGCCTAAGAGGTTGACGCTACTTCGACTTGTCTACAGGCGGCGGCGTGCTACCGCTAGCGCTCGCTACAGCCTTCTTCGGCGTTTGCACGTCCTTGGCAGCGATGTACTCCACGCTCTTCCGGTCGAAGTTCACGATCACGGCTTGGTACTGCATCTTCGTCGCGGAACCTGCGGCCTCTGAAACTTCACATTAGAGCGGTTGGCCAATGTTTACGCGCAAACCCTAAACACGGTTTTTAAGCCTTCACTGTTCCAGGGGGTACCGAGCACTATCCAAACGTATGTTCGCGTCTACGGGCGAATGGTGAGCTCCTAGAGGCATGTCGGCTCTCCGCACTCAGTCGAGCAAGCGCCGTGCCGCTCGCAGCGTAAACTGGCTTCGATGCGGGCGGCGACCGCGGCCATCCATCGCATGATCCGCGCAGTCAAGACCCTCGCCCGCGACGGCCACATCCCCAAACCTCTCCGGTGGCTTTCGGCCCTCGGCCTTCTACCCATCCCTGGGCCAGTTGACGAGGCCGCGCTACTCATCGTGGGCCTGCTGCTTTGGGTCTTCTACCGAGAACCGCTTCGGGCGGCTTGGGGTCAAGCCTCCGACTCCTAGCCCGGTTAATTCCGTCCAGCCTCCTAGCCGGCGATCATCTGCTCGTAAACGCTCCACCGTGCTGCCGTGGTAGGCATGCCAATGGGGCGTGTACGCCGTCGCGATCTTTCCCGCGACTGGCGCTCAGTTCGGCCAGCTGCTCGCGCACACCCTCGTAATCGGAGTCCTCGGCGAGGATACGCTCGAGATCCTTGCGACCCATGCTCTTCTTGCCTTGGGCGAGGTAGTTCTGAGCGCGCTTGCCTTGGGCGAGGTAGTTCTGAGCGCGCTCGGCCAGGGCGAGGTATCGGATCGGTGCCGCCCGTGTCGGGAGCGCAGGGTCTCTTTGAGCGCCTCGTGCGCGGCATCGTGGAAGCCCTGCCGGCGCAACGCTTGGCCGCGGAAGACGAGCAGCAGCGCGGAAGCGTCGTCTTCGTTCTTGAGCCCCTCGGTCAGCTCGATCACGTCGTCCGAGCGGCCGGTGTAGGCGTAGAGCTCGGCGAGAGAGACGGCTGAGTAGGTGGTGGGCTCAAGCTGCTCGACCGTGTCGATCGCTCCTTCAAGATCACCGTGGTCTTGTTTGAGCTCGGCCAATGCAAGACCAACGGCATCGCGGTTGACGGGCAACTCTGCAGTCATCCCCTGCGGGAGCGAGAGTTCCAGGAGACGAGAGCCTCGCTCGAAGAGGCGACCGCCGTGCTCGGGCTTCTCGCCATGCTGGAAGGCCGGCGGGCTCGGAGTGCGGCCCGAGCGCTTGCCGACCTCCTCGACACCCGGGCGCTCATGCCGGCGGCCGAAGTGCTGGTGCGCTGGGCGGGAACATCAGACTGACTAGGGATGGTCTAGCGAAGCGCCTAGCCAAACGAAGCTAGATGGGGCGTGCGGCTACCTGGAGAAGCGTCCCCGGCCAAAATAGCCAAGGACGACCAACACAAGAATGACGATGAGGACGATCCAAAGATCGACACGTGATCCTTTCGTTAGGGGCGGGGCGACTCTATTCCCCGTCGGCTCGCCCCCTCCTGTTGCCGACGGGCTAGGCAGAGGCGATAAGCGCAACGCCAAGTCCGAGAACGATAATGGCGACAGCGAGCCATATCGAAGCCCAAAGACGAAGCTCCGAGGCGCTCGGCGGCGCTTCGCCACGGCGAGCCCAAATGAAGAGGAACCATTGGGAGCGGCCTTGAATCCACCGTTCCTCTGGTGCCCGAATGACCCGAAGTGTCGGCCACGCCAACGCGAGGCCGCAGGCGATGAGGAGCGCTCCGCCGGCTACCACACGTCCAACCTACTCCGAGGGTTATCGATCTACCAGGGTGCCTGCGGATGATCAGATTCGACAGTTTCCGGGAATGGGCATACCGAATGGCACCCCATCTCG
>JBPCPR010000209.1:0-3260 GCA_050998925.1 Gaiellaceae bacterium | reverse complement strand
ATCCAGGGGCTGGTGAACGCGGGCGACCTGAACGCGCTGGAGCGAGACCGGGGGATCGACGCCGGCCGTGCGGGCGAGCTCGGGCCCCCAGCCGCCGGCGGCGTTCACGACCGTGCCCGCCGGCAGGAACCCCGCGTCCGTCTCAACGCCGGTCACCCGACTCCCTTCGACCCGGATCGCAGTCGCCGCGCGCCCGAGGAGCGGCCGGACGCCGAGCCGGACTCCGGCCGCGAACCAGCCAAGCGCCATTTTCTGCGCATCCGCGTAGCCGCCGTCGGGCTCGTAGGCGGCGCCCGCGATGCCGTCGAGGGAGAGGAGCGGCTCGAGCTCGGCGATCTCCTCCGGCCCCACCACGCGGGTGTCGACCCCCCAGTCGACGAGACGCTCGACATTCTCCTCCAGCCGCTCCAGCCGCTCGGCATCGCACGTCAGGAGGTACCCGGTGGCCACGTAGCCGGCGTCGCCCGGTCCCACCTCGTCCTGCCAGCGCTTGATCAGCTCAACCCCGCGCATCGCCAACCGTGCCGGGGCCTCGTTCGAGTAGTGGCGTCGCACCATCGAGAATGAGAGGCCCGAGTCCCCAACGCCGACAGTGTCACGCTCCAGGAGCACGACCGAGCCCGCGCCGCGCGAGGCGAGCTGGAAGGCGATGCTCGTTCCGAAGAGCCCCGCTCCCACGACGATCACGTCGGCCGTTTCCACGCTCACGCGCGAAGTATCATCGCCGCCATGACCGTACGCACGATCGTCGCGCGAGACCGCTAGTGCGAGCGGCGATCTGGCAGGGGCCCGGCGAGATGGCCCTCGGAGAGATAGCGGAGCCCACGTGCCCCATCGACGGCGCGCTTCTCCGCGTCGTGGCCTGCGGGATCTGCGGCACGGACGTCCGCACGTTCTACAACGGCGACCGCCGAGTCGAACCGGGCGCCGTCCTCGGCCACGAGATCTGCGGCGAGGTGCTCGAGGTCGGCGCCGACGTGAACGGAAAGCTCGAGGCAGCGCCGGGCGACCTCGTGCACGTGATCTCGACGCTCCACTGCGGCGAGTGCGGCCTGTGCCGGGGCGGGAACGAGCACCTCTGCCAGAACGGCGGCCTGATGGGCTTCGACTACCCGGGCGCGTACGCCGAGCTCGTCGCCATCCCGGAGGTGGCTCTGAAGAACGTCTACGCACTACCAGACGGGCTCGACCCGGTGCATGGAACGTTCGCCGATCCACTCTCCGATGCGATCTGCGGCCACAAGGACCTCGAGATCGGCCCGGGAGACCGGGTCGTCGTGATCGGCGCCGGGCCGGTGGGGACAGCGCACGTCGCCCTCGCGCTGGCCGCGGGAGCGAAGCTCGTCTACCTCCTGGAGACCGAAGCCTCGCGGCTCGAGCTGGCGCGCTCCGTGGTCGGCGACGACCGGGTTCACTACGTGGACACGTCGGACCTCGACCCGGTCGCTTTCGTGCGCGACGAGACGGAGGACGGGGTCGAGCGCGTCATCGTCGCGTGCTCGAACGCGCACGCACAGGAGCAGGCGTTGGAGATGGCGGCGTCGCGCGGCCGCGTGCTCTTCTTCGGGGGCCTTCCCAAGGGGACGACCACGATCGCCTTTCCCTCGAACGTCCTCCACTACCGTGAGGTTGCGGTCCTCGGCTCCTGCGCCTCCCGGCGGGTCGACCAGCGACGGGCGCTCGAGATGCTCGCCGAGAACACCGCCAACATCCGGGACGTGGTCACAGACGTCGTGCCGCTCGAAGAGACACCCGCTGCCTTTCCCCGCCTTCGCCGCGGCGAGGCCCTGAAGATCGTCGTCACTCCCTAAGAAGAACCCTCTGAAAGGACTCCCATGAGCCTCGGCAAGACAATCCGGATGAAGCGCGTCGTCGACGAGGACAGCGGCACGTCGCTCATCTGCGCGCTCGACCACGGCATGACATCGCCCGTGTTCCTGACGCCGCTCGCAGCCATCGCCGACCGGGCGCGAGAGGCGATCGCCGGAGGGGCGAACGTGCTCATGCTGAGCCGGGGGATGGCGAAGCAGGTCGGCGAGGAGCTCCGGAAGACGACCTCGGTCGCCTACATGCTCTCGGCCTCGGCCAATCCCGGCTCGCAGCCCGCGATCGTGGCGGTGGCCGACGTCGAGGAGGCACTGCGCTCTGGCGCCGACGCGGTCGTCCTCTACGTCGCGCTCGGCGGCGACACGGAGCGAGCGATGATCGAGCGCCTGGCCTCGGTCGGAGAGGCGTGCGAGCGCCTCTCGCTCCCGTTCATCGCCGAGGCCGAATGGCCGAGCGCCTACAGCTCCCTGGACGAGGTGGACGAGCTCGGGACCGACTATCTGCTGCGGAGCGTCAGGCTGTGCGCGGAGCTCGGGGCCGACGTCATCAAGACGAACTGGCCGGGGTCCGAGGAGGAGTTCGCGCGGCTGATCGAGGCCGGAACCGGGCTCCCGATGGTGCTCGCAGGCGGCTCCCGCATCTCGAACGAGGAGCTCCTGACGCGCCAGGAGGCCGCCATGCGGGCCGGCGCGGTCGGGTGCAGCGTCGGGCGGAACATCTTCATGCACGAACGCCCGGAGGCGATCACGCGGGCGCTCAAGCGCGTCATTGTCGACCGCTGGCCGGCAGGCCAGGCACTCGAGGAGCTCTCCGGGGCAACCGTGTGATCGAAGCGGCCGACGCCGTCTGCGGAATCGACGTCGGCTCGCAGGGAGCCTGCCTATCGATCTTCACGGCGGACGGCGAGCGCCTCGCCACGACGAACCAGGAATACGACGTCGTCTATCCGCGGCCCGGGTGGGCCGAGCAAGATCCCGGCGCCTGGACGGCCGCGCTCACACGAGGCCTGCAAGCGCTCGGCGAAAGCGTGGATCTCGACCGGATCGTGGCGATCTCGTTCGCCTCGCAGCTCGACGGGCTCGTCTGCGTCGACGAGGGCGGAAAGGCTCTCGGACCGGCGATCATCTGGCTCGACCGGCGCGCGGACCCGATCTGCCGCGAGGTCGCGGAGCGGTTCGCTCCCGAGGCCTGGTACGAGCGCTCCGGCTGCAACCTCGACGGCTCGCACGTGGCCGCCAAGATCGCCTGGGTGGCGCGGAACCGGACGGACGAGAACGAGCGAGCCGCGCGCTACCTCCTACCCGGTGCCTTCCTCCTCCGCCACGTCTCCGGCGCCGACGCGATCGACCCCACGAACGCCTCCTCGACGATGGCGCTCGACCCGGATACGTCCACGTGGGACGAGGAGCTCTTGGCGGCGTTCGAGGTCGACC
>JBPCPR010000205.1:0-9053 GCA_050998925.1 Gaiellaceae bacterium | reverse complement strand
TTTCGAGCTGGGCAGCGTCCATGGGGCGAGCGTATCATCGCCCCGTGAGCACCTACGACGCGATCGCCGGCCTCTACGACGCCTGGAGCCGGAGCGTCACGGAGGACGTCCAGTTCTACGTCCAGGAGGCCCGCAAGGCCGGCCCGCCGGTGGTCGAGCTCGGGGTCGGTACCGGGCGAATCGCGGTCCCCACCGCGCAGGCGGGAGTGCGCATGATCGGCGTCGATTCCTCGGAGGGGATGCTCGAGGTCTGCCGTCGGCGGGCGGAGCGGGCGGCGGTCTCCGAGCTCCTCGACCTCCGCGTCGGGGATCTCGCCGATCCGCCGGTGCCGGAGCGGGTCGCGCTGGTCACGTCCCCATTTCGGGCGCTCCTGCACCTGCAGTCCGATCCCGCCCGGCTCGCGTCGCTCCGCGCCGCACGGGAGCTCCTCCTGCCCGGCGGTCGCTTCGTCTTCGACTTCTTTGCGCCGGGCGAGGACGACATCAGAGAGACCGACGGCCGCTGGCTCGAGCGAGAGCCGGGGATCTGGGAGCGCGCCGACTGGGATTCCGAGGCGCATGTGCTCACGCTCTCGGTTCGCGGGGAAGGCGGCGGGGCGACGATGGAGCTCGCCTGGCTTCGGCCCGAGCGCTGGCGCGAGCTGCTCGAGGAGGCGGGGTTCGACGTCGTCGCGAGCTACGGCTGGTTCGACCGGCGCCCGTACACCGGTGGCGAGGACACGGTCTGGGTCGCCGAGCGCGCGGGCTAGGAGCTAGCGCCCCCACCCTTCGGGCGGATCGATGCGGCGATGCTCGACGTGCCAGTACTCCCTGAGCTCCTCGCAGCGCCCCTCCTCCGCGAAGCGGAGGATGAGACAGCCCGGGAGTGTGATCTCCTCCCCGCCCTCGCGCATCGTCGTCCACCACTCGACGGCCACCTTCGAGCCCGCCTCGAGCGGCTCGCCGAATCGCACCTGGGTCTCACGCTGCGACGAGGTGACCGCGCTCCAGTACTCGCGGATCGCGTCCGAGCCGATGCTCGCGGGCCGAAAGGGTGAGGAGCGGTAGACGGCGTCCTCCGTGAAGAGCGCGACCGCGACGTCGACGTCCGCCCGCTCCCAGGCAAGCCGGTAGGCCTCGAGCCATTCCCGCCTGGTCACTCGCTGAGTCTACGACGCCGGAGCTCGTAGAGGGCCAGGGCGCCCGCCACGGCGACGTTCAGCGACTCGGCCGCCGGCTCCTGCGGGATCGTGACGTGCTCCTCGCAGCTCTCGAGTACCTCCTTCGGCAGCCCCTCGCGCTCGGCCCCGAGGACGAACGTCCCCTCGCCGAGCCCTGCTTCCCAGAGCGGTCGCCCCCCGGACGCGACGAGAGCGAACCACGGTCGCGGCGCCTCGTCCACCGGTCCGATCGGAACGCGGAACACCGCCCCGGCGGACGCGCGCAGGGCCTTGGGCGCGGTCGGGTCTGCCGAGCCGCGCGAGAGCGCCACGAACGCCGGCCCGAGAGCGTCTGCGGTCCGGAGGAGCGTGCCCAGGTTTCCCGGGTCGCCGACATGCCAGAGGCCGAGCCCGACCGGCGCGCCGAACCCTCGTGGCAGGTCGGCCTGCCGGAAGACCCCGATCACGCGTGGCGGATGCCCGAGCTTCGAGAGCTCGGCCAGGAGCGAGGGCTCGACTTCCTCCGCGTTCCCCAGGCGGTCGGCGAGCGCCGGCCGCTCGGCGTCGACGAGCGCTTCGACCGGCTCGATCCCCGCGTCCAGCGCCGCCTCGACCAGGTCCTCCCCCTCGCAGGCGAAGAGGCCGAGCTTCTCGCGCTGGCGTCGTCCGGCGAGCTTCCGGACGAGCTTCAAGCGGGAGTTCGACGCGGAGGTGATCACGGCAGCCACTCCAGCCCGTTCGCGTGACCGTCGAGCCTCGCCAGCCGGCGCCGCTCTCCCCCCGGCCATGTCTGGAGGTCGAGCGCGAAGAGGTAGGGCCCCGTCTTGTCCTCGACCGACTCGTACGAGAGCCAGGCGAGCGGCCCCCGCCTCGCGGCCTTCTCGATCCCCTTACGCAGCCGTTTCCTCTCGGCTCGAGAGAGATAGAGCACCGACGCGGAGTGGTAGACGACTGTAAGGGCATCGTCCCGGCGCTCCGCGAGCACTTTCGGGAGGAGCTCCACGTAGTCCCCCTGGACGAGCTCGGGCGGGTCCCGCCGCACCAGCTCGACCGCGCGGCGGAGGCGCTCGATCCGCTCCGTCTGGTCGGCCCAGACGAATGCCTCGAGGAGCCTCGCGCCGGCCTCGTCGGCGACGTCGACCGGATGCCGGTCGATCCCGAGCCGTTGCACGATCTCGACGTCCCGCTCGAAGAGCTCGGTGGGAGGGCCGTCACGCGCCCGGCCGGTCAGCTCGATCGGCGCGTCAACCGGCCCCCAGACGGCGTTCGGGTAGCGGTAGCGATAGTCATCCCAGAAGAGGTTCAGCCCGGCGCTCGGGCCGAGCTCCACGAGCGAGAACCTGCGACTCCCGTTCGCAGCCGAAAGGAACCCGGGCAGGAGCCCCCAGCAACGCTGGACCTCGTTCGTCTGGACCGGCTGCTCGGCCACGAAGCGGGCGAGCTCGTCCGCGTGGCCTTCGAGCACGTCCCCGAACGACGACCACGGATCCTCCACCCTGCCCGTGAGCGCGAGGTGGTGAACCGCCGCGAAGACCCGGAGCGGGACTTCCCATCTCGGCTCGTGATCGCCGGCGATCCGTTCGAGCCGCGGATCGTCGGCGTAGGCGCGCGCGAGGCGGGCGTAGAGCGGAGAGCCCCCTTGCTCGAGGTCGTCCGCCATGCGGCGGAAGACCTCAGGGAACGGCTCGCGGTCGGTCAGGCCTCTAGATGCTTGGTTGGTAATCGGCGCGCCCGCGGACAGGCCGGACCAGCGGGTGGTAATCAACCATCGAGGGCGGCTTTGGCCTGCGCCGCGATCTTGGAGAACGCCGCCGGGTCGCTGACGGCGAGGTCAGCAAGCACCTTCCGGTCGAGCTCGATCTCGGCCTTCCGGCAGCCGCTCACGAACTGGTTGTACGACAGGCCTTCGCGCCTCGCTGCTGCATTGATCCGGATGATCCAGAGGCGACGAAAGACCCGCTTCTTGTTCTTCCGGTCTCGGTACGCGTAGTTGTCGGAGTGAAGTAGCTGCTCCTTCGCCTTGCGATAGGAGACGCTCGACTGGCCGACGTACCCCTTGGCCTCCTCGAGAACCTTCCGGCGCTTCTTCCGCCCGTGGACGGCTCGCTTCACACGAGGCATGCGACTCCCCCTTTCTCCGTCAGCGCCCGAGGAGGCGACGCGCCTCGCGGTTGTCCTGTTTCGCGATCTCGTGGTCGGTCGCGAACGCGCGCTTGCGCTTGGCGCTCTTCTTCTCGAGGTTGTGGCTCTTCATGGCATGCCGGCGCAGGATCTTGCCCGTGCCGGTGACCTTGAGGCGCTTCTTCGCCGAGCTATTCGTTTTCTGCTTTGGCACCTTGTGCTGCTCCTACCTCTGCTTGTGATTCCGTCTCGGGCTTCCGGGCCGGCGTTTCCTCGGGTGCCGCTTCCCGCTTGGCTGCCGCCTCGGGCTGGTCTTGCGCTTGGGCCGCCTGGCCGACGCTCTTGTGCGGGCCCAGGAGCATGACCATGTTGCGGCCGTCCTGGAGCGGCGGGGACTCGATCTGGCCGATCTCCTTCACATCCTCCGCAAGCCGCATGAGGAGATCACGGCCGCGCTCCGGGTGGCTCTGCTCCCGGCCACGAAACATGATCGTCACCTTCACCTTGGCTCGCTGCTTCAGGAAGCGGACAACGTGTCCCTTCTTCGTCTCGTAGTCGTGAACTCCGATCTTGGGGCGTAGCTTGATCTCCTTGACGTTGATCGAGACCTGGTGCTTTCTCGCGGTCTTGGCTTTCTGCTCCTGTTCGTACTTGTACTTGCCGTAGTCCATGATCCGGCAGACCGGCGGATCGGCGTTCGCCGCCACCTCGACCAGATCGAGGTTCTTCGAGAACGCGTACTCGAGCGCCTCGTCTCGCGTCTTGATGCCGACCTGTGAACCGTCCGAATCCACCAGCCGCACCTTCGGCACCCTGATCCCCTCGTTGATGCGGGTCAGGTCTTGAACTGGACGCGGTGGCTCTGGTCTCCGCCGCGGCCTCACTGATGCTTCACCAAGCTCGTGCGATCCTCTCTCTCAAACGACAAAAAGCTGCGTACAGCAGCTCCGTCAACCCTCGTTGCTCGGTTGAACCTCCGAGAAGCCCAGGGCTCCGGAGGTGAGGAGAAACGGCGCTCCTGCTTGCAGGCGTCAGAGTGTACCAGCGGTTCGCAGCTCGCCGACGAGCGCATCCAGGGAGACGGTCGACTGCTCACCGTGTCGGTGGCGAAGCGCCAGCGAGTCCCGGGACTCCCGGTCTCCGTAGACGACCACGTAGGGAATCTTCTCGACCTCTGCCTCGCGGATGCGCTTGCCGAGCGTCTCGTCGGGTGCGGTCGCGTCCGCGCGGAACCCCGCGGCCCGAAGCTCCTCCGCGATCGTCTCCGCATCGCCGAGGTGCGCCTCCGCGACCGGGAGCACGCGCACCTGCTCCGGCGCGAGCCAGACCGGGAGATCTCCACCCGTATGCTCGATGAGGATCCCCACGAAGCGCTCGAGGGAGCCGAGCAGCGCCCGGTGGATCAGGGCCGGCGTGTGCTCGGCGTTGTCGGCGCCCGCATAGGTGAGCGCGAAACGCTTCGGCATCTGGAGATCGAGCTGGACGGTCCCGAGCTGCCAGCTCCGACCCAGCGAGTCGGTCATGTGCAGGTCGATCTTCGGCCCGTAGAACGATCCCTCGCCCTCACTCTCGGTGTAGTCGAGCCCGCGCGCGGCGAGAGCCTGGCGGAGCGCGTCCTCGGCGAAGTCCCACTCCTCGTCCGTCCCCAGCTTGTTGTCGGGACGAAGCGAGAGCTCCACCCGCATGTCGAGCTCGAAGAGATCGTAGAGGAAGTAGGCGTACTCGAGACAGGCCAGGAGCTCGTCGTGGATCTGCTCGTCGGTGCAGAAGACGTGGGCGTCGTCCTGGACGAAGTGCCTGACGCGTAGGAGACCGTGCAGGGTCCCGGAGAGCTCGTTTCGATGGAGGTTGCCCGCCTCCGCCAGGCGCACCGGAAGGTCGCGGTAGCTGTGCGAGCCCTGACCGTAGAGCAGGCAGTGGCCGGGGCAGTTCATCGGCTTCAGCCCGTAGTCGCGCTCCTCGGCTTCCAGCGTGAACATGCTGTCTCTGTACTTCTCCCAGTGGCCCGAAGTGCGCCAGAGCTCGGCGTCGTAGAGCTGCGGGGTCCGGATCTCGGCATAGCCACGGCGAGCGTTCTCGCGGCGGCGCAGATCCTCGAGCTCGTTCCAGACGACCATGCCCCGCGGATGCCAGAAGGGCATCCCCGGCGCCAGCTCCGAGAAGTCGAAGAGCTCGAGCTCCCTCCCGACCCGCCGGTGATCGCGGCGCCGGGCCTCCTCGAGCCGGTGCAGATACTCCTCGAGGTCCTTGGGGTCGTAGAAGGCCGTGCCGTAGACGCGGGTGAGCTGCGGCTTCGTCTCGTCCCCGCGCCAGTAGGCCCCGGCGAGACTCGTGAGCTTGACGGCCTTGATCGGCCTCGCATCCTGGAGATGCGGGCCGCGGCAGAGGTCGACGAAGTCGCCCTGCTCGTAGAACGAGATGTCCCCCTCGGCCGTGTCGACCAGCTCGACCTTGTAGGGCTCGCCCTGCTCCTCGAAGTAGCTCCGAGCCTCGTTCCGGTCGAGCTCGCGCCGCTCGAACGTCCGGCCCTCGGCGATCTCGCGTCGCACCTCCTCCTCCAGGCGCTCGAGCGCCTCCTCCTGGACGGGCTCGGAAAACTCGAAGTCGTAGTAGAAGCCGTTCTCTATCGGCGGCCCGATCGCCACCTTCGTCCCCGGATAGAGCCTGCGCGCGGCCTCTGCGAGGAGATGCGCGGCCGAATGGCGGAGGACGTGGAGCGCGTCGGGATCCTCGCGATCCCGGATCGTCAGGATCTGGATCTCCTGCCCGTCGTCGAGCGGCAGCCTCAGATCTCTCACCTCGCCGTTCGTGCGCACTAGGACCGCTTGCTCGGCGAGCTTCGGGCCGATCGCGCGGGCCGCGTCGAGACCAGTCGCGCCCTCGGGGAGCTCGAGCTCCGAACGATCTGGGAGGATGACCTTCATGAACGAGGAGAATACTCAGGCGCCAGACGAGCAAGATCCGGAGGAAACCGAGGAAGGATCGCCCATCCCCGATCCGGAGGACGAGGACGGCGCGGACGCCGAGGACGTTCCGGGCGCGGTCTGACCAGGGACGACTAGAGGCCGAGGCGCGATCCGGCGATGCCGGGGCTGTCGACGGCCTCACGTGCGACGAGGCGCCGGTCGATGGCTTCCGCCTTCGCCTCGCCCGTCTGTGCGACCACCCAGCGGCGGCCGTGCATCTGGAAGGTCTCGCCGAGCTCGAGCTCGCGGTCGAGAGTTACCCGAGCAGTTTGAGAGCGCATCAGCCCCTCGACCTCGAGCATCATGTCGTAAGCGAGATCCGGCACCCCGGCATTCTTAGCCGGTACACGGTCGGCTGGACGAGCGCTTACCGGGTCGTCACCTGTCCGTAACCGGATCGTCATACGCTGCCAGCGTCGCCGGCCGCTGGGCACGTCGGATCGCTGGTTTCGTGCTGGTGAAACGGTGGTGAATGCAGGCGGCCGTGGAATCGCGGCGCCTGCAGAGTGCCGCTAGGATCGCCGCCGTGGCGCCCACTGAGACGATCGAGCGGGAGCTGAAGCTCGCCGCACCGGACGGATTCGAGCTACCCGACCTCGGCGGTGAGCCGCTCGAGCCGCGAGCGTTCACGTCGACCTACTACGACACCTCCGACCATCGTCTCGCACGCGCAGGGATCACACTGCGAAGGCGAGTCGAGCACGGGAAGGGCCTCTGGCAGCTGAAGCTCCCGGAAGGGACCGCGCGGCGGGAGCTCGAACAGGCAGGCGGTCCGGCCGGGCCGCCTCGAGACCTCGCACACCTGCTCGTGGCGCTCACGCACGCGCGGGAGCTCTCGCCGATCGCCAAGCTCCGAACCCGGCGAGCCGGGTACCGGGTTGCCGACAACGGAAACGGGAAAGCCGACGTCGTCCTCGACTCCGTCGCCGTCATGGACGCCCGCCGTGTGGTGGGTCGGTTCACCGAGCTCGAAGTTGAGCTGGTGGAAGGCGACGAGCAGGCCCTCGAGGCAATCTCGGGCGCACTCAGGAAAGCAGGCGCCGGCGAGGACGAGCCCCGTCCGAAGGTCTTCCGCATTCTCGGCCTGCCCGGCGACGACCCGGCCGCGCCGGCGGACGATGCAGCCGCTCTGCGGGCCATGCTCGCGCGCCAGCACGAGCAGATCCTGGCGAACGACCCGGGCGTTCGGCTCGGAGACGATCCCGAGGCGGTGCATCGCCTGCGAGTCGCGACGCGCAGGCTCCGCGCCGTCCTCCGTGCGGCAGCCCCTCTCCTCGAGCGCGAATGGTCCGAGTCCCTGCGCGAAGAGCTCGCGTGGCTCGCGGACGCACTCGGGCCCGTTCGCGATCTCGACGTCTTCGAGAGGTACCTGCGCGCAGAGATCGTGAGGCTCGAGCCGACGGACGAGGCGGCGGCAGCCGAGCTCGTGAAGCGCCTCGCCGGCGAACGCGAGACTGCGCGCACGGCGATGCTCGGAGAGCTTGAAAGCGAGCGGTACTTCGACCTCCTCGGCGTGCTGGACGGCGCCATTCCGCCGGTTCTGGCCACCGGCCCTTCGCTGGAGGCGATCGCCGGGCGTGAGTTCGCGAAGCTCCGGAAGACGATCCTCCGTTCGGGGCCCGACCCCTCCGATGAGAAGCTCCACCGCATTCGCATCAAGGGAAAGCGGGCCAGGTATGCGGCGGAGCTCGCCGAGCCTCGCGTCGGCAAGCGCTCGAGGCGGTTCGTGCAGGCAGCGAAGCGCTTCCAGGACGTCGTCGGCGAGCACCAGGACGCAGTCGTGGCCGAGGAGCGGATTCGGGCACTTGCCGGACGCCGGAAGGCCGGCCTCGCGTTTGCGGCAGGTCGGCTCGTCGAGCGTCAGGCGGCCCGCCGCGCAGAGGCCAGGGCCGCCCTGCCGCAGGCGTGGGCGAGGCTCGAGAAGCGCGGCCGGCGAGCCTGAGCCTGACCCGCCCGGTCCGGGCCGCGGGCGGAGTCGTCTGGCGCCGCGGAGCTGGTCACGACCTCGAAGTCCTGCTCGTGCACCGGCCCAAGTACGACGACTGGACCTTCCCGAAAGGCAAGAACCATGCCGGCGAGAACGATCGTGCCTGCGCCCTGCGCGAGGTCGAGGAGGAGACCGGGCTCACGTGCGAGGTCGGTCTCGAGCTGGCCTCGACCTCCTATCGCGACCACCGCGGACGGGAGAAAACGGTCCGCTACTGGTCGATGCGGCCGGTCGAGGGGTCTTTCTCACCGCAGGAGGAGGTCGACGAGGTGTGCTGGCTCTCGCTCTCCCAGGCACACGAACGGCTCTCGTATCAGCGCGACCGCGAGGTCCTGGCCTCGTTCGCGGAGGCGGCGTGAGCCGGCGGACCGTCCTCGTGCGCCACGGATCGGCCGGCGAGCGGGAACGCTGGACGGGCGACGATCGGCTCCGCCCGCTCGACGAGCGTGGGCTGAGCCAGGCGCGGGCCCTCGTCTCGACGCTTCGCGAGCTCGGAGTCGACCGTGTTTGCTCGAGCCCGTACGTCCGGTGCGTGCAGACGGTCGAGCCGCTCGCCGCGGCCCTCGGAGTCGAGGTCGAGCAACGCGAGGAGCTGGCCGAGGGAGCAGCGCGGGAGGCGATCCTCGCCCTCCTCGGAGAGCTAGCGAATGGAATCGCGGCTCTTTGCACCCACGGTGACGTCGTGGAACTCCTCCTCGGTCCGGCGCTCACGCTCGAGAAGGGTGCAGCGCGCATCCTGGAGACGACCGGCTCGGGTGTCGTCCCAGGCCGGTACATTCCGGCGCCTGAGACCTAGGCTGCGCGCTGCTCTGCGAGCAGCTCGAGCGCAGCGCCTTCGCG
>JBPCPR010000195.1:0-3436 GCA_050998925.1 Gaiellaceae bacterium | reverse complement strand
TTTTTAGGCTCCCTGTCTCTCCTGGCATCCACCGTGCGGCTGCCGGCCCGGCGCCGCGCATGAGGTCGGAGCCCGGAAGGACCCGGCCGCGCAGGGCAGGGTGGGCACGCTGGACGCCCGTATCCAGGAGCGCCACCGTCACCCCGGCTCCGTCGAATCCCGGCAGCTCGACCGACGGGCGGCGGCCTGCGTCGTCGGAGAACTCGGGCCGGCCGATGGTCTGGGTCCCGATCGAGGCCGGATGGACGGTCCGGACCGGATAAACGCCGGCGACGCCTCCGATTCGCTCGAGCTCGGCGAGCGCCCTGTCGTCCAGAGCGGCGGAGAAGCCGTTCAGGGTGCGAGTGAAGGAGTAGAAGGGCTCCACGTCGATCCCACGCTCTGCGAGCTTCGCGAGCAGGAGCCGCTGGGCACCTTCCGCCTCGGTCGACCACCGGCGAGTCTCTGCGGGCGTCGGCGACCGTCGCAGACCTGCCACCCGGTCGGCGACCGAGGGAGCCGCGAGAACGACGATCACCCGCTTCGACGGAACGGCTGCCTGTGGCCGGACGCCGAAGGCTCCCCGCCACGCCGCGACGGCGCCGCTCAGGACGGTGTCGCCGGCCCCTCGAACCGGTGCGACCGTGACGAGCGTCGTCGCAACCAGCGCGACGAGCCCCAGGGCCGTCGCCCGGCGCCTGCCCTCAGGCCGCGGAGGCGTACGCATCGAGCGCAAGATACTCAGGGTAGGCGAAGACCGGTGCGAAGCGGGCCGCAGAGGCGATCATGGCCGCGTTGTCGGTGCAGAGCTCGAGCGGGGCGAGCGCTGCTTCGGGCAGCGATCCACGCAGCTCGGAGTTCGCCGCGACGCCGCCGACGACGGCGATGCGGCCGGCTCTTGTGGCCGCTGCCGCTTCCCGGGTCCGCTCGACGAGGGCTCGCACGATGGCGCGCTGGTAGCTCGCCGCGAGATCCGCGCGCCTGCGCTCGAGCTCGGCCGAATCGAGGTCGCGAACGACGTAGAGAAGAGCGGTCTTCAGGCCGGAGAACGAGAAGTCGAGGCCGGGTACGCGCGCGACCGGGAACCGGTACGCCTCAGCATCGCCTTCGCGCGCGAGCCGGTCGATCGCGGCGCCGCCCGGATACCCCAGGCCGAGCAGGCGAGCACCTTTGTCGAACGCCTCCCCGGCCGCGTCGTCGAGGCTCCTCCCGAGCACCTGGAACCCGGAACGGTCTCGGACGTCGAGGAGCAGGGTGTGCCCTCCGCTCGCGAGTAGACAAACGAACGGAGGCTCGACCGAGCCGGGCTCGAGAAAGAGCGACGAGACGTGGCCATGGAGATGGTCGACCGGCACGAGCGGCAACCGGCGCGACCACGCGAGCGCCTTGGCCGCCGAGAGGCCGACGAGGAGGGCACCGATCAGGCCCGGGCCCCGGGTGACGGCGACCGCACCGACGTCGTCGAGGGACGCGCCGGCCTCCGCGAGGGCCTTCTGGACGACCGGGGAGACCAGCTCGAGATGGCGCCGAGACGCGATCTCGGGGACGACACCGCCGTAGCGAGCATGGAGCTCCGCCTGCGAGGAGACGACGCTCGAGCGCACCACCCCGTCCCGTGTCACGAGCGCGGCCGCAGTCTCGTCGCACGACGTCTCGAGGCAGAGAATCACGGAGTGCCGACGGACGACACAGGCACCGGGTCGCGCCACATGATCAGAGCGTCCTCGCGGTTGTCGGTGTAGTAGCCACGGCGCACCCCGGTCGAATAGAAGCCTGCGCGCTCGTAGAGCGCGATCGCGCTCGTGTTCGAGACGCGCACCTCGAGCGTGTAGCCGCGACGGGCGTCGGTCTCGGTGCGCGCGAAGAGCTCGTCGAGGAGACTGAGCGCGATCCCGTGCCGCCGGTACGCCTGTGCGACCGCGATGTTCATGATGTGCCACGCGTCGACGTAGCGCGAGATGATCAGGTACCCGGCGAGGGCGCCATGCTCGGGGTCGTACGCACCGAGGGACATGGATGAGGGCTTGGCGAGCTCGCCCGCGAACATCGACCGGGACCAGGGCGTGGGATAGGCCTCCCGCTCGATCCGCTCGATCTCGTCCAGGTCCGAAAGCGACAGGCGACGGAGCTCGAGGTTCATGTCCGCAGGTTTTTTTCGGCATCCGGCGCGCGGAGGTAGATCGGCTCCGCCGCCTCGGGCGGGCCGAAGACGCTCGCGAGGAGGGCATGCTGCCGGGCCCAGGGCACGTGCACGGGGCTTTCCTCCGGCGGCACGAGAGCACCGGAGCGCTCGAGGATCTCGCGGTACCGCACGGCCCCGTCGCCGACGGCTGCCTCTCCTTGGTCGAGCTCGAGGCGGTCGGGACGAACGCAGCGGTACTCCCCCGCCAGGAGCGTGAACACCTCCCCGCGCCGCGCATCGAGGACCGGGCGAGCACCGGGGCTACCCGCTCCGAGCGCGTCGAGTGTCGAGACGCCAGCGACGGGGATCCCGAGTGAGAGAGCCAGCGTTCTCGCCGTCACGAGCCCCATCCGGATGCCCGTGTAGCTTCCCGGCCCGGTGCCCACGACGATCCCGTCGAGCGCGGCCGGCTCGACCCCTGCCCCGGCGAGCACCTCGTCGATGTCGTGCAGGATCCGGACCGCGCGAGAGGAGCGCTCGCCGAGGACGTCCCGATCCCGTACGAGCGCGCAGGACGCATGGTCGGTCGCCGTGTCGAAGGAGAGGGTCAACACCGGGAAGAAAGGGCGATTTCCAGGGATTTTTCGGTGGTTTCGACCCCGATGAGTCTACGCTCGGACTCGAGGAGCCGCAACCGAACCGCCACGCCCGCGGCGCCCAGATAGCGCTGAGCCCGCTCGGGCCATTCGACGAACACGACCGCGCCCTCGAAGTAGCCCTCCAGGTCGCCCCAGTCGTCCTCGGAGAGGTCGTGCTCGAAGCGGTAGAGGTCGACATGGGAGACCGGGACGCGACCCCCGTATCGATGGCCGACCGTGTAGGTCGGGCTCGTCACGGGCTCTGCGACCCCGAGCTCGCGGCAGGCACCGCGCACGAACGTGGTCTTCCCGGCGCCGAGGTCTCCGGCGACGGTGACGAGGTCTCCCGGGCGCAGCGCCGAGGCGAGGCCCGCTGCGATGCGCTCGGTCTCCTCGGGCGAGGACGACTCGAGCTCGATCATCTTGAGAGCTTAGTCGGCCGCCTGAGCCGCAAGGAGGGATTGGTGGAACGTCGCTCGTCGTCGGAGCGCTCGTGGCCAAAAGAGTCCGAGCTGGTCCTGCTGCGTCGCGGCAACCGCGGCGGCCGCGACGGGGAAGCGGATCACCTGGGCAACCGGCGCAGGCTCCTCCCCGATCAGAGCCGGGATGCGGGCGAAGTCCTCCTCGAGGGTCCGCAGCATCGCGGGCGTGTAGAGCGCAGCGGCCGGATGGTAGAGCGGGTAGAGCGTGACCGTGC
>JBPCPR010000115.1:0-3877 GCA_050998925.1 Gaiellaceae bacterium | reverse complement strand
GCTCTCGACGACCGCTGGCCAGGGCTCGTGCGCCTCCACCCAGCGCTCCGCCCGGCTAAGCCCTAGGGGCGCTAGGGCGCGGCCGTGTGGTCGCGGATCCAGTCCTCGAGGTTGCGCGCCCGCCCGGCCGGATCGCCCGCGGCCGGGACAGGCTGGACGCCCACCGGCTCGCGCGGACGATCCTCCCCGCCGGCCGTGAAGGCGAAGACGGCGATGACTCCCGCCACGATCCCCGCTGCGATCGCGAGAGCCAGCTCGCGGCGCCCGAGAGGCGGACGCCTGAACACGCGGGGGAGCGGAACCGTGGCCGGCTCGGCGGGGAGGGTCGGAGCGGTCGGCTCGCCGCGGAGCGAGGCACCCAGCTCGGCGGCCGAGGCCGGGCGGTAGTCCGGGTTGCGTGCGAGGCAGCGCATCACGGCTGCCTCCAGGTGCTCGGGAACCTCCGGCGCGAGCTCCCGGACGGGGCGCACCGGCGCGCTGTGAACGGCCGCGAGCTGGGCCAGCGACTCGATCCTCCTCGGCGGCTCCCCGGCGAGGAGCTCGTACAGGACGACGCCGAGGGAATAGAGATCGGCGCGGCCCGTCACCGGCTCCCCGACCGCCTGCTCAGGGGCAAGGTACGAGGCCGTGCCGAGCACCGTTCCCGCCTGCGTGTACGCGGTCGCCTGGTCCGACCGCGCGATGCCGAAGTCCGCGACCTTCAGCGTCCCGTCGCCTCGGAGAAGAAGGTTCGCCGGCTTCACGTCGCGGTGCACGACGCCTTCGCTGTGGGCGAGCTGGAGCGCCAGGCACGCCTGGAGGCCTAGCTCGACCGCCCGCTCCGGAGCGAGCCGCTGCTTCCGGGCCAGCAGGGCCGCCAGGCTCTCGCCCTCGACGTACTCCATGACGATGTAGAGGCGGTTCTCCTCCTCCCCGAGGTCGAAGATCTGGACGATGTTCGGGTGAGAGAGCCGAGCGACGGTGGTCGCCTCGCGCCGGAACCTGCCGACGAACTCCGCGTCGAGCGCGAGGGGCGCGCCGAGGACCTTGATCGCGACGGGCCGGTCGAGCTCTCGGTCGTGGGCCAGGTAGACGGTGGCCATGCCCCCGTGGCCGAGCCGGCGCTCGACCGAGTAGCGGCCCCCGGCGAAGGCTTCAGTCGTCGTCATCGTCCTGCTCGTCCTTGTCCTTGTCACGCCCTTTGCCGTTGCCGTTGCCGTTGTCCTCGTCATCGTCGGGCTCCTCGGCCGTCGTCGTCGGCGCTGGAGCCGGAGTCGGGACGGAGGCGACGATGGCATCGACGGCTTCCCGGAGCGGCCCGCGGAGCTCGGACGGAACTCGACCGACCGCGATCGCCTGCTCGACAGCGGCATCGAGCTCCAGCGCGGCGCTGCGCGCGCCCTCCGCGTCTCCGGCCTCGAGCCGGGAGGCGACCCGATCCGCATCTGCCGCGAGCGAGCTGCCGACGCCCGTGGGGAAGGTCGGCTCGGTCTCGCTTCGGGTCTCCCCGCCGCAGGCGGCGAGAGCCAGGACGCTACACGCCGTGCTCGAGGCGAGCAGCCAGCGTCTCCGGCAGGCCCCGCTCACGAATCTCCTTCTGCGTGCGCTCGATCGGATACGTGACACGGTTGAAGCTTGCCCGACCGGCGTCGAGGTCGAGCGCGAGCCAGGCGGCGCGCGGGTCTCCGTCTCTCGGCTGACCGACGGAGCCCGGGTTCAAGAGCCAGCGTCGGTCGCCGAGGTCGACCTCGGTGCCGGCTGGCGCGTGGTCGCCTTCCGCCCGGTCGCCGTCGAGGCTGAGGGCGAGCGGGACGTGGCTGTGCCCGACAAGGACGACGGGAGCCTCGGTCGCCTCGAGCGCGGCCAGCGCGACCGCCGGGGAAAGCACGTACTCCCACACGGGGTCTCTAGGGCTCGCGTGGTAGAGCTCGGCGCCTGCACGAGTGGCGGAGGGGCCGAGGGCAGACAGGAAGCTCGTCGTCTCGGGCTCGAGCACGCTGCTGGTCCACCGGGCCGAGAGCGCGGCGTCCGGCTGGAAGAAGTCGAGGTCGAGCTCGCCGAGCGCGGCCAGGTCGTGGTTCCCGACGAGGGCGACGTCCAGCCGCTCGACGACCCGCGCGTGGCAGCGATTGGGGCGCGGCCCGTACCCTACGAGGTCACCGAGGAACCAGAGCTCGTCGAACGGCTCGGCGTCGATCGCCTCGAGCACGGCGTCGAGGGCGTGGAGATTTCCGTGGATGTCAGACAGAACGGCGACGCGCACGAGAGGCGCGCAACCTTAGCGAAGGCCTTCGCGGCAGCCCTGTTGGTGGTCGTCTGGATGATGGCGGCAGCCCTGCTGTGGCGGACGGAAGTGCCCCCGCTCGACCTTCCTGCGCTGGACCCCGAGGCCTTCTTCGGAGCCGACCGGCTGGAGCGGATCGACGAGTACCGGCGCGTCACCAGGGGCCTCTTGTTGGGGTCGCTCGCCCTGGAGATCGCTGTCGTCGGGCTCTTCGTGGTCTTCGCAGGCTTCCTCGCGGCCAGACTGCGCCGGGTCGGTCGGGGCGCAGTGCGAACCGGAGTGGTTATCGGGCTCGCCGCGGTGCTCGCCGTCTGGCTGACCGGGCTGCCTCTCGCCGCGGTCGGTCACTGGTGGTCGCGCCGCTACGACCTCTCCCGCCAGGGCTACGGCGGCTGGCTCGGCGACCAGGCCACGGAGCTCGGGATCCGCGCCGTCCTCGTCACTATCGCCGTCGCGGGCGCGATGGCGCTCGCGCGGCGACTCGGCCCGCGCTGGTGGCTGGCGGGGGCGCCCGCGTTCGTGGGCCTCGCCGTCCTTTTCATCGTGCTCCAGCCGCTCGTCGTCCAGCCGCTCACGAACCGGTTCCAGCCGCTCGGAGACCGCGGCTTGGCACAAGAGATCGAGCGTCTCGCGGCCCGGCAGGGCGTCGACATCGACAGGGTGGAGGTGGCCGACGCCAGCCGGCGTACGACGACGGCGAACGCCTACGTCGCCGGGATCGGTCCGACAAGGCGCGTCGTCCTCTACGACACGATCCTCGACGGCAGGTTTCCACGAGCCGAGCTGCTCGCAGTCGCGGCCCACGAGCTCGCGCACGTCGGAAGCAGGCACCTCTGGAAGGGTCTGGGGTGGCTCGCGCTCCTCGCCGTGCCGGGCCTCGCGCTCCTCGCCCGCGTGACCGAGCGGAAGGGCGGGCTCCGCGATCCCGCGGTCGTGCCGCTCGGCCTCCTGATCGCGCTCCTCTTCTACCTCGGGACGCTCCCGCTCCAGAACCTCGTCTCGCGCCGCTACGAGGCGGAGGCGGACTGGCTCGCGCTCCAGGCGACCCGCGACCCGGAGGGCGCGATCGGCCTCGACCGGCGCTTCGTGACGACGTCGCTGTCCGACCCGACTCCGCCTCGCTGGGTCACGATCTGGTTCGGCACGCACCCGCCCGCGCTCGACCGGGTCGCGATGGCGCGGGCCTTTGGAGTTAGCGGCCGGACTCGGGCAGGTTCCTGATGCCCTCCCGGGTCTCCCACTTCGACCAGCTGGCGTTCATCGCGTCGAGTAGCTCGCGCATGAAGCGCGGGGACAGGTTCACACGGCTGACGACCACGCCGGGGACGTCGCCCTCCTCGACCTCGTGGTCGATCCGGGCGAACGTGATCGTGAACTCGTAGTCGGAGAAGCTGACGTTCGCGAAGTTCGCATAGGCGCCCGCGAGGTTCGCCGGATCGAGGTGGATGTTGAGCTGGCGCTCGTCGTGGGCGTCTTCTTCCACGCCCCTACGATATAGCCGATGGCGACGCCCACCCCTCTCGAGCGGCTCGGGCAGGCGCTCGGCGAGGCGGCCGGGTCGCCGGTCGCGCTCGAACGGCCACGCGACCCGGCGCACGGTGACTACGCGACGAA
>JBPCPR010000045.1:0-6047 GCA_050998925.1 Gaiellaceae bacterium | reverse complement strand
CGGCTCGTCCTCGCGGACTCGGGCGGTGTCCAGAAGGAGGCGTACTGGTACGGCGTGCCGTGCATCACGCTCCGCACGTCGACGGAGTGGGTCGAGACGCTCGCAACCGGGTGGAACCGGCTCGTGGGGACGGAAACGGAGGCGATCGCCGCGGCGGTCGCGAAGGCGTCGGCGCCCGGCGAGCACCCCCCGCTCTACGGCGACGGGCACGCATCGGAGCGGATCGTCCAGGCCCTCCTCGATACGATCTCGGGCCGATGACCACCGGCGACACCGTTCGAGTCGGCCTGGTCGGGCTCGGCTACTGGGGGCCGAACCTCGCCCGGAACTTCGACGACCTCCCGAGCGCGACCCTCGCCTGGCTCTGCGACTCAGACGAGGAGCGCCGGGCCGGGATGCGCGAGCGGTTCCCGCAGGCGCGCCTGACCGCCGACCTCGACGAGCTCCTGAACGATCCGGAGCTCGACGCACTCGTGATCGCTACCCCGGTCGTCACGCACCATTCCCTCTCCAGGCAGGCGCTCGAGGCCGGCAAGCACGTCTTCGTCGAGAAGCCGATGGCGCTCGAGAGCGAGGACGCCGAGGCGCTGGTCGAGCTCGCCGAGGAGCGCGACCTCGTGCTCATGCCGGGGCACCTCCTTCTCTACCACCCGGGCGTCCGCAAGCTGAAGGAACTCGTGAACTCGGGCGAGCTCGGCCGCGTCCTCGTCGTCTACGGGAACCGCCAGAACCTCGGGCAGATCCGCAAGGACGAGAACGCGCTCGGATCGCTCGGCGCCCACGATCTCTCGGTGATCCTGCACCTTGTCGGCGAGGAGCCGGTCGAGTGCCACGCGCACGGCGAGTCGCTGCTGGGCGAGGTGGAGGACGTCGTCTTCTGCTACCTCAAGTTCCCGTCCGGGATCGTCGCCCACATGCACCTCTCGTGGCTCGACCCCCACAAGATGCGGAAGATGACCGTCGTCGGAGCCGAGAAGATGGCCGTCTTCGACGACATGGAGCTCGACCGGAAGGTCACCGTCTACGACAAGGCCGCGGAGCAGCCCACGAGCACCTACGGTGAGTGGCGCACCAGGACGGGCGACATCTGGATCCCGAAGATCGCGAACGACGAGCCGCTTCGGCTCGAGTGTGAGCACTTCCTCGGACTCGTCCGGGGCGAAGGCGACCGGTTCGAGGCGGCTCGGGACGGCGTCACGGTCGTCCGCGCGCTCGCCGAGCTCCAGCGCTCCCTCGAGCGCGAGCGAGTATGAGCGAGATCGCTGCGACGGCGGTCGTCTCGCCCGACACCGTCGTCGGAGCCGAGGTCCGGATCGAGGATGGAGCCGTCGTCGGGAAGCACCCTTCCTTCGGGAAGCAGTCGACCGCGGCGCGGGCCGAGCTCCCTCCGCTCCAGGTCGGCGAGGGCAGCTCCATCCTCGCGTGCGCGGTGGTCTTCGCCGGGTCGAGCCTCGGCCAGAGAGTCATCGTCGGCGATCAGGCGTGCGTCCGGGAGCGCTGCACGATCGGGGACGACGTCGTGATCGGCCGCGGCGCGTTCGTCGAGAACGACGTCACGATCGGGGCACGTACGCGCATCCAGGCCAACGCCTACGTGACCGCCTACTCGACGCTCGAGGAGGACGTCTTCATCGCGCCCTGCGCGGTCACGACGAACGACAACTTCATGGGGCGCACCGAGCAGCGGCGCGAGCTCATGCGCGGGCCGACCATTCGCCGCGGTGCGCGGATCGGGGGCGGTGCCGTGCTCCTGCCGGGGATCGAGATCGGCGAAGAGGCCTTCGTCGGCGCCGGGGCAGTCGTGCTTCGAGACGTCCCCGCCCGTGCCGTCGTCGTGGGCAATCCCGCCCGGCAGATCCGGGAGGTTCCGCCCGAGGAGCTCCTACCCCGCCGCTAGTGGGGGGATTGGTGGAACGTGGGCACAGCGTCGTTTCGCCGAGCCCTCCACTAGCGAGGACGCTTGTTCACGGTCAGGCCGTAGCGGCCGCCGAGGCCCCGGGTGAGCTTGACCTCGAGGAAGTACCACCCGGCGCGCGTGGCGCGGAAGACGATGGTGTCCCGGGCGCGCGGCTTGGTCGAGGAGGCAAGGCGGGCTGCGGCGGGAGCGCCGTCGAGCTTCTTCGTGTGCGGACGCCAGAGCACGAGATCGGCGTTGGAACCGTGCGGGCTGCGCAAGCTGAGCGTCGCCCGCTGGCCGGTGCGAAGGTGGATCCGGTAGACGTCGCGGACGTCCTGGTAGCGGCGGAGCGTCGGCCGGAGCGAGCGGCGCGCGCCGTTCACCGTCGCCGCGCGCGACCTGGTGTCGTCGTTCGGCTCCAGTTGATCGCGGGGAGGAGGCAAGCCGAGCCTGCGAATGGTCTCGTTCACGTCGAGCAAGCCGTGCCCGGAGCGGCTGTCGTGCCCGGGCACTCCGATGTCACGGGCCGCGCGGCCGAGGACCGTCATGAGCTGGCCCGGCTGCAGGCTGAACGGTTGGGCCTGCGAGAGGGCGAGCGCCGCCGCGGCGGAGACGAGCGGAGCCGAGAACGACGTCCCCTGCGGTCTTCGATCCTCGTCATGGGTGGCGCAGACGGTCGTACCCGGGTGCGCACAGGACGGGTTCGTGAAGGCGAGCGGGAACGTCGAGACGATGCCCGTGCCCGGGGCTGCGAGATCGAGGTGAACCGCGTCCCGGTTCGAAAAGCGCGGCGTCGCCTGCGTCCGGTTGGTCGCGCCCACCCCGATCACGTGCGGGAGCGCCGCCGGGTAGTTCGCGTAGCTCTCGGGGCAGATCGCAGCGCAGTTCCCGGCCGCCGCCACGACGACGACTCCGTGCCGGGTTGCGTAGTCGATCGCCGAGCGCTCGAGCTCCGAGTACGAATCGAGCAGCTTGTTGGTCGGGTTCCGCGGCCCTCCGAGACTGAGGTTGATCACGCTCGCGCCCCGATCGACCGCCCACCGGATCGCGCGCGCCTCGGCGTCCAGCGGGATCGACCCGCTCCTCTTGACGACCTTGGCGACGAGCAGCTTTCCGGGGAAGGCAACGCCTGCGATTCCCTGGCCGTTGTCGAGAGCGGCTGCGATCTGCCCGGCGACCATGGTCCCGTGCCCGAACGAGTCCACGCCGGCGGGCGTCGACACGAAGCTCCGCATGGCCTCGATCCGCCCGGCGAACTCGGGGTTGGTCGCGTCGATGCCAGAGTCGATTACGGCCACCAGGATCGGCGGAAGCGGTGGAGGCACGATCTCATCCGCCCAGAAGTCGAACGCGCGGATCGCCTCGAGGTACCACTGGTGCTCCGGCCCCGCGAGCGGATCGTTCGGCGTGAAGGAGATCGAGCGGGTCGCGCGCACGTGCTCGGCGAACGCTACGCCCTGCACGCCCCTCGCCGCCGGGAGCGCGGCCTCGACGTCCGGGACCGAGACGACCAGGACGCGGAGCGGCGCGAGGCCGGGAATCTGCGTTCCTCCGGTCGCGAGCGTCACCTGGGCGGCGACCGTGGCGGCATCGGCCCCCGGCTCGAGCCCGACCGAGATGCGGCCGGTCGCAGCCAGGCCGCTTCCCGGCAGTGCCAACGCGGCGCCAAGGACGAGCGCCGCGACGACCCGTCTCATTCGGACACGACGTGCAGCAATGGCGTGCGGCCGAGCGTGGCACGGGAACCGAGCATGGCGATTCCACGGTAGACCCCAGTGCGGAGCGCGACGCGGATCGAGAACTCGCCGCTCGCCGTAGTCCGACCCTTCGCGACGGCCAGCCAGCCGCTCCCCGCCCGGCGCTGGATCACGACGGTCGCGCGCGGCCGGAGCGGCAGGACGAGCCCCGTGAGCCGAGTGGGATCGGTCACCTCGAAGAAGTTCACCTTGGCCGCCACGAGCACGCGGACCGGAGCGCCTTTCCCACGCTTCGACGCAATCCTGAAGGCCGTCGCCACCCGCGTCCGGACCGTGGTGGCGAACGTCCCGTCGGCTGCCGGCTTCAGATCCCGAACGCGTGTCCACGCGCCGCCCTCGGGCCTTCGCTCGAGCCAGGGCTTGCCGACCGCGCGTGCCAGCCCGGTCAGCTTCGTCCGGCCGCCGAGAGCGACCTGGCGCTTGGCCGTCTTCAGGTTCATGACACCGATCCGGAACCACGTCGAGCGGAGCCCGAGCGCGACCTGGAAGCTGGAGGCCGGCATGGACGTCGGCCCCGCCGATCCCTTGGCGAGGACCCGGTCGACGCGGCGCGACCCGTTGATGGTCGTCTTCAGGTCGAGCAGCCGTCCCGCCACGCTGGAACCGAGCTCGGCGTCGAGGGCGGCCCGGCTGTACCGGAAGGGCCCCCAGTTGTGGTACGGCGAGATCGAGTCGTGCGGATCGGGCACCGAGACGAGGTACGGCTTTGGCGTGGCGCTGGGCCACACGTCCTGTATCGCCGCAGTGCGCCCGCCCGAGGTCGAGTGGAAGAACGTCCACGCGACGGCGCCGTCGTCCGTCCTGATCTCGCGCGCCGTGTCCGCGATGGCCGCATTCGTCCTCGGGTCCTCGGCGACGACGCCCCCGTACACCTGGCTCCTCGTGTCGTCGAACATGTCGTAGAAGGCGGTGGGCTTCCTGCTCGCGAGCGCGTACGAGCGCGCGGCAACCGCCTGCACCCGGAGGGCAGCAGGCGACCAGCGCGAGGGCATCTCCCAGGGGACGACGCCGTACAGGTAGCCCTCGAGCCCGACGTGGTTCACGACCGAGAGACTTCCGCCGGCCGCTCGGATGGTCAGCGAGCCGCGGTACTCCCTGCCTCCGGCCGCGACGAAGCGAGCGCCGGGGATGACGCGCACCGGGTTCGTCAGCTTCACGACCTTGCCGTCGATCTTGAGCTTCAGGCCCGTTCCGAGCGAACGCGTGCCAGCGGGAAGCGCCCAGCTCCGACCGGCGCCGTCCTCCACGGTGTACGGCGCCGTCGAGCCGAAGCCGACCGAAGGCCGGCCCGTGTCCAGGAGGACCCGCACGCTCGTGACCGGAGTCTGACCCGCCTGCGTGCCGGGGTAGTAGTGATCGAGGATCCGCGTGTACGTCCATCCCTGCTGGGCAAAGCCGTAGGCGCCGTACTGTGGCATGCCGATCCCGTGGCCCCAGCCATGGCCCGTCACGAAGAAGACGGGTGCCGCGGACGCACTCGAAGCGAAGCCGAGCACGGCAAGGACGATTGCGATGAAGGCACGATGCATGAGACGAACGGTCCAGACCCCTGGCTCGCAATCGGAAAGTAGCCGAACGTCGTAAGGATTGCATGAAGCTTACGGGCCTCGGGCCGCGTTCCTCCTGAGTTTGAGGCCGGCTCGTCGCGGCTAGGACAGAGGGGTCGTGGCGATAGGGTCGGTCAAGCTCCCGTCCCGCTACGCCGGGGCCCGCCAGATCGGTCACGGCGGCATGGGGGACATCTATCTCGCCGAGGACACCGTCCTCGGCCGCCAGGTTGCCGTGAAAGTGCTCGACGAGCGCTTCGCGCAGGATCCAGACGTGACGAAGCGGTTCACCCGCGAGGCGCTCGCGGCCGCGAAGCTCTCGGGCCACCACAACATCGTCACGATCTTCGACGTCGGCGAGTGTGAAGGACGGCCGATGATCGTCATGGAGTACCTCCCGGGCGGAACGTTGGCCGAGCGGGCGCGCGAAGGCCGGATCGACCGCCAGGACGCGCTGGACTGGCTCGAGCAGACCGCGGCCGCCCTGGACGACGCGCATCGGGCCGGGATCGTGCACCGGGACGTCAAGCCGGCGAACCTCCTCCTCGACGAGCGAAACGAGGTGCACGTGGGCGACTTCGGCATCGCTCGCATCGTCGACGAGTCGACGGCGGGGATGACGGTTGCGGGCACCATCCTCGGGACGGCCGGCTACCTCTCGCCAGAGCAGGCACGCGGCGAGCCCGCGACGCACGCGAGCGACATCTACGGGCTCGGCGTCGTCGCGTACGAGCTCCTCACCGGAGGCCGACCGTTCGAAGGCGGCTCGGCCACCGAGGAAGCTGCCGCGCACATCCACCAGCCCGTCCCGCCGGCGTCCGAGCGCGGAGTCGGCCTGCCACGCTC
>JBPCPR010000042.1:0-16614 GCA_050998925.1 Gaiellaceae bacterium | reverse complement strand
GTCTGAGAGAACCCGATTCCGGTTTCGAGCGCGGCTTCGGCCGGGTCGCGATTCAGTACGATTCCCCGGGCAAATGGGTCAGGTCCTCGTTCTCAACGCGAGCTACGAGCCGCTCAACGTGTGCACGGTGCGGCGCGCGCACGTGCTCGTCTTCAAAGGGAAGGCCGAGATCATCGAGCACCTCGGAAAGCCCCTGCGCTCGGCCGCTGAGACGTTCGTCTGGCCCCATGTGATCAGGCTCCTCGCGTACGTCCGCGTCCCGAACGCGATCCAGCGGAAGATCTCGAGGCGCGCCCTTTTCGCCAGGGATCGCTGGCAGTGCCAGTACTGCGGCTCCGAAAGCGGCAAGCTGACCCTGGACCACGTCGTGCCGCGATCCCGAGGCGGCGAGTCCGTCTGGGAGAACGTCGTCGCCTCGTGCAGCCCCTGCAACCTGAGGAAGGGGAACCGGACGCCTGACGAGGTACAGATGCGCCTCCAGTCGCACCCACGGGCGCCCGCTCCCGCGCTCTTCGTGACGCTCTCGGCGCCGCGCATCCCTGACGGCTGGCAGCCGTACCTGACCGCCTTCGCCTGAGCCGCTAGGCGTCGTAGTAGAGGGCGAGCTCGGCCGGGTGAGGCCGCAGGGCGACCGCATCGACCTCGTGCTCTCGTTTGTAGTCGATCCAGGTGCGGATCAGGTCCTCGCTGAAGACGTCGCCCGCGAGCAGGAACTCGTGGTCGGCCTCGAGCGCGGCCAGTGCCTCCGCGAGCGAGCCCGGCACCTGCGCGACGCCGTCCGTGGCCTCCTCGAAGAGGTCGTAGTCGGACGGGGCGCCCGGGTCGCGCTCCCGCTGGATCCCGTCCAGGCCGGCCATCAGCATCGCCGAGAACGCGAGGTACGGGTTCGCGACCGCATCCGGGCACCGGAACTCGACCCGCTTCGCCTTCGGTGAGCTCGAGTACATCGGGATCCTGATCGCGGCCGAGCGGTTCCGCTGGGAGTAGACGAGGTTGACCGGCGCCTCGAAACCGGGGACGAGCCTTCGGTAGGAGTTCGTCGTCGGGGCGCAGAAGGCGAGCAGGGCGCCCGCATGGGTGAGGAGGCCGCCGATGTAGCAGCGGGCAAGCTTCGAGAGGCCTGCATAGCCCGACTTGTCGGCCATGAGGGGGGCGCCCTCGAGCCAGAGCGACTGGTGTGTGTGCATGCCGGACCCGTTGTCCCCGTAGAGCGGCTTCGGCATGAAGGTGACGCTCTTCCCGGCCGCGAGCGCAACGTTTCGGACGACGTACTTGTAGTGCATGACCTGGTCGGCCATCCGCAGGAGCGGCTGGTAGCGGAGGTCGATCTCGCATTGACCGCCCGAGGCCACCTCGTGATGGTGGAACTCGCACGGAATGCCGAGGCGCTCCAGGGTCAGCACCATCTCGGTGCGGAGGTCGGAGAGCGTGTCGTGCGGCGCGGGCGGGAAGTAGCCGCCCTTCTCGCGCACGGTGTAACCGAGCCCGGGGCGGCCCGAGTTCCAGTGCCCCTCGCCCGAGTCGACTTCGTAGCCGGCCCGGTGTGCGTCGAGCGTGTACGAGACGGCGTCGAAGACGAAGAACTCGCACTCGGGCCCGAAGTGGGCCGTGTCGGCGATCCCGGTCTCTCGCAGGTGCTCCTCGGCCCGGCGGGCGACGTGGCGCGGATCTCGGGCGTAGGGCTGCCCGGTCAGCGGGTCGGCGATCTCGCAGACGAGCGAGAGGGTCGGCTCGGCAGCGAACGGGTCGAGCGTCGCGGAAGCGGGGTCCGGCCTGAGGAGCATGTCGCTCTCCGCGATCCCCTGCCACCCCCGGATCGACGAGCCGTCGAAGCCGAGGCCCTCGTCGAACGCCGACTCGTCGAACGCCGACACGGGCAGGGTCATATGCTGCCACGACCCGAGCAGGTCGCAGAACTTGAGGTCGACCATCTTCGTCTTCGTCTCGATCGCCCAGGCGACCGCCTCCTCTGGTTCCGGCCGCGTCCCGTTCGCCAGGTAGTGCTTGGCCGTCGTCTCCTGCATGCTCGCCTCCCTCTGGACCAATGAAAAAGCCCCAGGGATCCCGAGAGAGATCGCTGAGGCTCCGTCGCCTGCCGCCGACACCTTCTGCGACGCCGACGCGAAGCCACTGTAGCGCGCGGGCTGGACGGACGAAACGGGAGCCGGTGTCGTCGTCCCGGCATGTTCATTCGCAGAGTCTGAACACCAGGTGCAGGGGCCCTCCACGGCCCACTTTCGCCCTGCCGTTTTCGTCCGACTCTCGACCCGAAGGAGCATGCATGAACGCCGTTCACGTCTCTGATCTGCGCGAGGAGTTCGTCCGCCGCGACGGACGCGGCTTCCAGCTGCGTGGACGGCGTGTGCCTGCGCTCCGTGACGTCAGCTTCGACATCGAGCGCGGGGAGTGCGCCGCGATTCTCGGCCAGAACGGGTCCGGGAAGTCGACACTCGTGCGCCTGCTCGCAACGCTCCTCCTCCACGACGGCGGAAGTGCCGAGGTGTTCGGCCACGACGTCTTCCGCGAAGCCAGGGCCGTGCGCCGGCTCGTCAACCGCGTCTCGGTCGAGGCCTCCTTCTTCAAGCGGATGTCGTCGGCCGAGAACCTGGCCTATGCCGCTCGTTTCTACGGGTTGACCGCCCGCGACACAAAGGACCGGATCCCGGAGATCCTCGGCCGCGTCGGGTTCCCCGCGGAGCGCCGATCGGAGCCGATGCAGAACCTTTCGCGCGGCATGCAGCAGAAGGTTGCGCTGGCCCGTGCGCTCCTGACCTCGCCGGTGCTCCTGCTCCTGGACGAGCCGACCACGGGCCTGGATCCGCGCTCGAAGCTCGAAGTGCAGAAGTTCATCCGCGAGATGCGAGCCGAGCACGACGCGACGATCCTGCTCTGCACCCATGACATGGACGAGGCGGCGGCCCTTGCCGATCGTGTCGGGATCCTCGACGAGGGGCGGCTGGTGTGCCTTGGAAATGTCGATGCGATCCTGGCCAGGTACGAGGCCGAGACGCTCGAGCAGGCGTTCTTCGCGGCGACGGGCCGCCCATTCGACGACGAACAAGCAGGGGAGGACGGTTCATGAGTGCCCTGCAGGGTGCGTTTCGTCGCGAGCTGATCGGGCTGGGAGGCGTCGTCGAGCGAAACGCCTATCTCGTCAAGCGCTATGTGTGGTGGGAGATCGCTTGGTTCGTCTGGTCGGTCGCGAACACGCTGACGATCGTCTTTATCGCCAAGGGGATCGAGGCGGCCGGGGGCCGGCTGGACGTGAACCGCCAGACGGTCGTCCTCCTGATCGGCGCGGTCATCTGGGCGTACCTCTCGGCGGTGTTCGAGATCCTCACCGAGACGGTCGCCTGGGAGCGCTGGGAGGGGACGATCGAGTACACGTTCATGGCCCCGCTGGCACGGCCGACGCACCTCTTCGGGATGGGGATCTTCGCCGTCCTCTACGGGCTCTTCCGGACGATGCTCCTCTTCGGGCTCGTCGCGCTCTTCTTCGACTTGAGCTTTCCCGGAGCCAACTTCACGGGCGCGTTCCTCGTCCTGCTCGTCGCCTCGATCTCGTTCATCGGGATCGGCATGATGACGGCCGTCCTGCCGCTCATCTCCCCCGAGAAGGGGACGCAGCTCGCTTTCATCGCACAGGGGATGCTGCTGGTCGTGTCGGGTGTCTACTACAGCGTCGACATCCTCCCAGGCTGGATGCAGGCCCTCTCGACCATCTCGCCGGCGACGTACGCGCTCGAGGGGATCCGGGGCGCCATTCTCGACGGGGCGAGCGTGTCGGACCTCTGGGCCAACCTCTGGCCGCTGCTCGTGATCGGCGCTGCATCCATCCCGCTCGGTCTGTACGTCTTTCACCGCGGCGAAATTTATGCCAAGCGCCACGGGAAGCTCAAGCGCTCGGGCTGACCGTCGGCCGGTCGCAGTACCGTGGTCGGATTGCGCGCGGGCCGTCCGCCAAGTACGATCCGGAGGTCGAGGCGACGTAGCCTCGGGCGTCCGCGCCCGGGGCTCTTTTCGTTTAAGGAGGCGTGAATGGCGACAGTGGAACGGGAGGATCGAGCGACCAGCGAGCCCGCCAAGCGGCGGGAGATCGTGGAGCGGGTCGCGAAGGAAGAGATCAAGTTCGTGCTCCTCTGGTTCACGGACATCGAAGGGCATCTGAAGAGCTTCGCGATCACTCCGAGCGAGCTCGAGGGCGCGCTCGACGACGGCATGGGATTCGACGGCTCCTCGATCTCCGGCTTCAACGCGATCGAGGAGTCCGACATGATCGCGATCCCGGATCCGGAGACGTTTCAGGTGATGCCGTGGCGCTCGGGCGAGTCCAAGGTCGCCAGGATGATCTGCGACGTCATCACCCCCGAGGGGGAGCAGTACGAGGGTGATCCGCGCCACGTGCTGCGGCGCGCGCTCGAGCGGATGCGCGCGCTCGGCTTCGATACGTTCAACGTCGGGCCCGAGCTCGAGTACTTCCTCTTCGAGGACAACGGATCCGATCCGCAGGCTCTCGACGAGGGGGGCTACTTCTCGATGACGACGCTCGACGCCGCGTCCGAGCTCCGCAAGGAGACGATCCTTGCGCTCGAGTCGATGGGGATCCCGGTCGAGTATGCACACCACGAAGTCGGGCCCTCGCAGCACGAGATCGACATCCGCTACCAGCCGGCCCTCGACATGGCCGACCACACGCTCACCTACCGCCTCGTCGTCAAGGAGATGGCGCAGAAGTACGGCGTCCACGCCACCTTCATGCCGAAGCCGCTCTTCGGTGAGAACGGCTCCGGCATGCACACGCACCAGTCGCTCTTCACGGACGGGAAGAACGCGTTCTTCGACGCCGAGGACGAGTGGCACCTCTCGGAGGTCGGCAAGGCCTTCATCGCAGGCCAGCTCCGCCACGCCCGCGAGATCTCGGCGGTCTTCGCGCAGTGGGTGAACTCCTACAAGCGACTCGTGCCGGGTTACGAGGCGCCCGTCTACTGCGCCTGGTCGCGGCGAAACCGCTCGGCCCTCATCCGGATCCCGCTGTACCACCCCGGGAAGGAGCAGGCGACCCGGGCGGAGATCCGCTGCCCCGACCCTGCCTGCAACCCCTACCTCACCTTCGCAACGCTCCTGCACGCGGGGCTCGAGGGGATCGAGATGGGCTACGACCTCCCGGCTCCGATGGAACAGAACCTCTACCACCTGACGGCTGAGCAGCGGCGCGAGCGCGGCATCGTTGCGCTGCCCGAGACGCTCGGCGAGGCGATCGGCGAGCTGGCGGAGTCCGAGCTCGCCGAGAAGGCGCTCGGGCCCCACGTCTTCTCCCGGTACGTCGAGCTGAAGCGCAAGGATGGGGACGACTACCGGGTGCAGCTCACGCCCTGGGAGCTCGAGAAGTACCTCCCGGCCTTGTGAACGGGAAGACGTCCGAGTAGGGTGTGTATGTGTCACCGCTTCTCGTTCGAAGCGGGACGTACTGACGGCCGACCACGAGCCCCCTGCGAAGGCGGCTCGTGGTCGTTAAGGCGGCCGGCAGCACAGCCGCGTTTGGCCGGGCCCGAAGCCGGTACGGGCTGTGGCGTGGCCTTGGTGCTCCTCGGACGGTCTCGGGCCGACCGCGAACCACCCACCGCGTTCAGCCTACGCCCCGAAAACGCGCGAGTGTCGCAATGTGTCAGGTAGGACGCACGGCTCGGTGCCTATCATCGATCCTGAGATGTACGAGCCCACTGCCACTTGCTGCTCATGACCCATGACGTCGCGATCGTCGGCGGAGGCTTCGCCGGAATGACTGCTGCTCGCGACCTCGCCGCCGCCGGGCGCTCAGTCGTCGTCGTGGAGGCGAGAGACCGGCTCGGGGGCCGCACGTGGCATCGACCGTTCGCCAGTACTGAGCACCGCGTCGAGCTGGGCGGAACGTGGTTCTCCCTCGCTCGGCAGCGGCCCCTGGCCGAGGAGGTCGAGCGCTACGGCGTGCGTGTCGTCCCGGCGGCGACCAGGCAGAGTGCCTGCTGGCACACGGGCGGCGTGACGCGACACGGCCTTCCCGTCCCGCAGGGCGAGGGAGCCGAGCTGGAACGCGCGCTCCGCCGGCTCTCGCTCGCCTCGGAGGAGATCGACCTCGTGCGTGACGACGTCTCCGTGCCCGATTGGCTCGGTGACGATCTCCCGGACGCGACGCGGGACTTCCTTTTCGCGTGGGCCTCGTTCATGAGCGGCGCCGACCCGGGAGAAGTGTCCATGGTCGAGCTTCTCAGCATCCTCGCGGCAAACGGCGGCGAGGTCTGGTCGCTCTACGACGAGATCTCCGAGTGCTTCGCCGACGGAACCGGAGCCCTCCTCGACGCGCTGGCAGGGGACGCCGAAGCCGAAGTCAGGCTCTCGACGCCCGCGACCCGAATCGAGGAGCGTGACGACGAAGTCGTGGTCATTACGGACGCCGGCGAGGAGATCCGAGCCGCCGCCGTCGTGGTCTCTGTCCCGGTGAACACGCTCGACGCCATCCAGTTCGACCCACCGCTCCCTCCGGGCCTGGAGCGGATGGCCCGGGAGAAACATGCGGGGCGCTCGTTGAAGGTCTGGGCGCTCGTGGAGGGAGTTCCCGAAGGGCTTCTGGCGCTCGGATTCGGGACTGCGCTCCAGTGGCTCTCGGCCGAGCGCGTCGTTCCCGAGGGGTTGCTCGTCGTCGGCTTCGGGCACGAGACCGCCGGGCTCGACCTGGGTGACCCGAGCGCCGTCGAGACTGCAGTCCGAGTCTACGCTCCGGATGCCCGGGTGCTGGCTGTCGACACGCACGACTGGGTGGCCGACCCGTGGTCGAGGGGGACGTGGCTCGCCGCCAGGCCGGGCTGGTTGGCCGAGGGGCTCTTCGACGGAGGCGATTCCCCTGGCCGGGTGGTGTTCGCAGGCTCGGACCTCGCCGAGGAGCACGGCGGCTGGATCGCAGGCGCTGTCGTCAGCGGCCGTGCGGCCGCGCGTCGGATCGTCCAGGCCGAAGCATCGTCCCACGTGCCATGAACCAGTCCGAGCGGCACCTCAGGCTCGTCACCCAGACGATCGCGGCCGTCAACTCGACCCTCGACCTGGGGGAGCTCTTCGATCTCGTGGCCGCGCGGGTTGCCGAGGCACTCGAGGCCGACGCCTGCTTCGTCTATCTCTACGACGAGGCGGCGGACGAGCTCGTCCTGCGCGCCTCGTGCGGAACGAGGGTCGACGAGATGACGAGGGTTCCGAAGATGCGCCCGGGCGAGGGCATCACCGGCGTCGCGGCCGCGGAGCGGGTTCCCGTGATGATCCCGAAGGAGGCGCACCTCGACCCGCGCTTCAAGAGCTTTCCGAACCTCCGCGAGGAGCAGTACCAGTCCATCCTGGCCGTGCCGATCCTCGCCAAGGACCGGCTCGAAGGCGCGCTGAACGTCCGCACCGAGAGGCCCCGCAAGTTCGACGAGGCCGAGATCGACCTCCTAATGGCCATCGCCGGCCAGGTCGCGCAGGCGATCGAGAACGCGAAGCTGTACGAGCACGCCCAGCAACGGGTGGCCGAGCTCGAGGCACTGGCGAAGATCTCCGAGGCCGTCTCCGAGTCCCTCTACCTCGAGGAGTCGCTGAGCGCGATCGTCCAGACGACGATTGCCGCGGTTGCCGCGACCGGTGCGGCGCTCGTGCTCGAGGACGGCAGGATCGCGTGGCCGGAGGGCCGGCCCGGCGCTCACGCGATCCGGCTACCCCTGCGCTGGAAGGGCCGGGAGATCGGCGAGCTCGTCTGCGACCGCGACACGTCGTTCACGTCGGACGAGGCCAAGCTGCTCGCCTCGATCGCGAACCACGCAGCTGTCGCGCTCGAGCACGGCCGGGCTGTCATGCGCGGGGTCATCGCCCAGGAGATCCACCACCGGGTGAAGAACAACCTCCAGACGGTCGCCTCGCTTCTCCGCCTCCAGGCCCGTGCGCCCGGGACCGATCCGCGCAAGGCACTCGAAGACTCGGTCACCCGGATCCTCGCGATCGCCGCCGTGCACGAGGTGCTCACGGAGCAACGTGACGACGACGTCGACCTCGGTGAACTGGTCGAGCGGCTGCGCGCCATGCTCGTCCAGGGGCTCGGCGCCGAGAAGCACGTCGAGTCGCACGTAGAGTCGGTCTCCCTCCAGGGCGGACGCGCGACGGCGCTCGCGCTCGTGTTCGCGGAGCTCCTCCAGAACGCGCTCGAGCACGGAGGGGATGAGATCCGCGTCCGTCTGGCGCGGCGGAATGGCGGCGCGCTTCTCAGCGTTTCGGACAATGGTGAGTGGACGCAGCGAAACGGCGACGGCACCGGGCTCTCGATCGTGCGCGCGCTCGTGCGCGATGAGCTGGGCGGGACGCTCGCACTCGAGGATCACGACGGCCTCCGGGCCGAGGTGACCTTTCCAGCCTGATGGCCTACCGGATCGTCGACTCGAAGGACTTCGAGGGCCGTCGGAAGCCGATCCGCGAATGCCTCGGCGTGTCTGCCTTCGGAATCAACCAGTACGACGCTCCACCCGGATTCGAGAGCCGCCCTCACGACGAGCTCGATTCCGGCCAAGAGGAGGTCTACATCCCGCTCGCGGGCAACGGCCTCATCGTGATCGAGGAGGAGGAGGAGGATCTGGCGCCGGGGCGGTACGTGTTCGTTCCGCCGGAGCAGACGCGCCAGGTGATCGCCGGCCCCGACGGTCTCTCGTACGTCGTCGTCGGCTCGCGCCCCGGTGCTTACATGCCGCGCAGCTGATGGCACTCCGGATCCTCGTCGCCGAGGACGAGACGATCATCCGGCTCGATCTGGAGAAGACTCTCGAGGCGGCGGGGTTCGAGGTGTGCGCCGCGGCGAAGGACGGTGAGGAGGCCGTGGCACTCGCCCGGAGCGAGACCCCCGACCTCGCGATCCTGGACGTCAAGATGCCGGGCCTCGATGGGATCGAAGCGGCCCGCCGGATCATCGCGGATCGGCCGATTCCGATCGTGATGCTGACCGCCTACGGTCAGAACGAGCTCGTCTCGCGTGCCGTCGAGGCGGGCGTCTTCGGCTACCTCGTCAAGCCCTTTCGCGAGGCCGACCTCCTGCCCGCCATCGAGGCCGCTCGTGCGCGCCATGCCGAGCTCGAGGCGCTCCGCGAGGAGGCCGAGTCCCTCGGAGAGGCGCTCGCGACCCGCAAGGTCGTGGAGCGGGCGAAGGGCCTGCTGATGGAGCGCGAGCGTCTGTCGGAGCAGGAGGCCTTCGCCCGGTTGCGCGGCGCCAGCCAGCGCTCGGGCCGACCCATGCGCGTAGTCGCCGAGGCCCTGATCGCCACCTTCGACCCGCCGCCGAGCGGCTAGCTCGGATGGCCGAGGGCCGGACACCCGCGCGCATCATCGAGCTGCGGGACGCCGTAGCAGGGCTGGACGCCGTCGTCGTCGTCGACCACGAGCTCTTTCCGGTCTCGGCCGGCGGGACGCGGATGATCCCGGACGTCGACTCGGGCGAGGTCGCACGGCTGGCGCGGGCCATGACCTGGAAGTTCGCGTCGTGCCGCCTGCCCTATGCGGGCGCGAAGGCGGGAGTGCGGTTCGCGGGCGGCGATCGTGCCGCCGTCCTCGCGGCCTACCTCCGGGCCCTCGAGCCGCTCGGGGAGACCTTCCTCACGGGCCCGGACATGGGTACGTACCCCGCGGACTTTGTCGAGGACCCGGACGCCGAGCTGCCGCTCTGGGCGCAGAGCTACCAGGGGATGGGCATGGACGACCTGGCGACGGGCCACGGCGTCAAGGCGGCCGCGGAGGCTGCCCTCGTCCGGCTCGGCCGCAGCCTCGAGGGAGCCGCGGTCGCGATCGAAGGGTTCGGAAAGGTGGGCGCCGGCACCGCTCGCGCCTGCGCCCGGGGGGGAGCCAGGGTGGTCGGCATCAGCACGGCCGAGGGCTCGATCGCCGACCCGGGTGGCTTCGACGTGGAGGCGCTTCTCGATCTCCGTTCGCGGCACGGGGACGCACTTGTGCGCCACGCTGCGGTGCCGCTTTGGCCGCGTGAAAATCTCTTCGCCTTCGAGTGCGACGTGGTCGTCCCGGGCGCCCGCCCGGACTCGGTGACTCCGGGGGTGGTGGAGAGGCTTCGCTGCGCCGTCGTCGCGCCGGGAGCGAACGCGCCTTACGCCTCCGGCGCCCTCGAGGCCCTGCACGCCCGTGGCATCGTTGCGCTTCCGGACTTCGTCGCCAACTCCGGCGGTGTCCACCTCTACGAGAGCTTGCAGCCGGGCGACGACGCTCCTGCGGCGCTGGCGCGGATCGAGGCCATCGTGGCCGAGATGACCGTTCGTATCCTCGACGCGGCCCGGGCGGACGGCGTCACGCCGATGGCCGCAGCGCTCGCCGACGGGCGCCGCTGGCTTCTGGAAACCGTGCCCTCAGGCGCCGACCTCGTCGAGGAGCTTTTCCCAGCGCCCTAGGAGCTGCCCGAGCTCCTCGCGGGCGCGCCGGTGGGCGGCGATCGTGTCCGCGTCCGCCCAGTCCTCCGCCAGCCGCGTCTCGAGCGAGGCGATCAGCTCCTCCTGCGCCTGGATCCGGCCTTCGATCTCGTCCAGAGGGCGCGCGCGGCTCTTCCGAGGGGCGGCGGGCGCCTGTACTTTCTTCTCCTTGGCCGGGCGTTCGGGCGGTGCCGCCGCTTCCCGTTCCTCGCGCTGGCGGAGGTAGTCGGCCCAGCCGCCGTCGTAGACGCGGATCGTCCCGTCTTCGACGGCCGCGGTCCGGTTGGCGACCGCATCGAGGAGCGCACGGTCGTGCGAGACGAGGAGAACGGTTCCCGGGAATCCCTCGAGCGCCTCCTCGAGGGCCTCGCGGCTCTCGAGGTCGAGGTGGTTCGTCGGCTCGTCGAGGACGAGGAAGTTCGCGCCGGAGGCGACCAGGATCGCCAGCGCGAGCCGGCGCCGCTCGCCGCCGGAGAGCGCCGTCACCGGTTTCTGGTGCACCTCCCAGCCCGAGAAGAGAAAGCGGCCGAGCAGTGTCTGCGCCTTCGGGCGGGAAAGGCTCGTCATCGCCTGGACGCAGTCGAGCACGCTGCCGCGCTCGTCCAGCTCCGCCTCGTGCTGGGAGAAGTAGGCGGCCTCCACTCCGTGGCCCAGCCGCGCCGTCCCGTCGACCTCTCCGCGCTGGCCGAGGAACGTCTCGAGGAAGGTCGTCTTGCCGGACCCGTTCGGGCCGACGAGTGCCACGTGGTCGCCGCGCTCGAGCGCGAGGGAGACCCCGGTCAGAAGATGCTTGTCCCCTGCTGCTACCTGGAGCCCTTCGACCTCGAGGACGGTGCGACCGCTCCTCGGCGGCTCCAGGAAGTCGAACCCGAGACCGCGCCGCCGCCGCGAGAGGAGGGCGACCTCGTCCTTGGCCTCGGTGTGCTCTTTCTCGAGCCTGCCGATGTGCGTCAGCTTGGCCTGCGCCTGCTTGGCCTTCGACTTCTTGTACCGGAACCGCTCCACGAAGCGCTCGAGGCGCTCGATGTCGTGCGCCACCCGCTCGGCGGTCTTCTGGGCGTGGGCGGCCCGCTCGGCCTTCTCCCGACGCCACGCGTGCCACGGCCCCGGAAAGTAGGTCGACCGGCCGGCCTCGAGCTCGAGGGTGGCGTTCGTCGTCGCTTCGAGGAACCAGCGGTCGTGGGCGACGATGATGCAGGCGGCGTCGAGGCTCGCCAGCTCGCGCTCCAGCCACTCGAGGCTCGCGATGTCGAGGTGGTTCGTCGGCTCGTCGAGAAGCAGGAGATCGGGATCCCCGGCGAGCGCCCGGCCGAGCGACGCACGCGTCAGCTCTCCGCCCGAGAAGGTGCGAAGGCTGCGGTCGAGATCCTGGTCGTGGAACCCGAGCCCGCGAAGCGTCGAGCCGGCCCGGTCGCGCCAGCCGTAGCCGCCCGCATGCTCGAGCCGGGCCTGGGCGGCCGAGTAGGCGGCCATGGTCTCCTGGTCGTGGGTGCCCGCCGCCATCGCCCCCTCCAGGCGCGTCAGCTCCTGCTCGGTCGCGACGAGATCGGCTGCGCCCGCGAGCACGTACTCGCGCAGCGTCAGCCCCCGCTCGAGCGGAGGGCGCTGGTCGTGGAGCGCCACCCGCGCTCCTTTCTCGAAGGCCAGCTTGCCGCCCTCGATCGACGTCTCGCCGGTGAGCATGCGGAGCAGCGTCGTCTTGCCGGTGCCGTTCGATCCGGAGAGCGCCAGGCGCTCGCGGCGCTCGAGCTTGAAGGAGACCCGGTCGAAGAGCGGGTCGCCGGAGAGCTCCTTGCGGAGGTTGGATGCGATCAGAACGTCCATGGCCAACATGGTCGCACGCCCGTCGCGATCGCCGGGCGCGTGTGCTCGGGAGCCGTCTCGCTCCCGACGCTTCTTCTACGGCGCGGCTCAGGCTACGGCCGGCTCCGGATCCTCGGCGGTGGCTCTTGTTCGCGGGCCGTCGCCGCCGAGGGCGACGCTTGCCTTGGCCGTGACCAGGTGATAGAGGATCAGAAGCTGTGCGACCGCCAGCGATTCCGAGCGGCGTAGGTCCGTGCCGACGGTGAACTCGCCCAACTGCTGGTGGCGCAGGTGGCTCGCGAAGTGCATCTCCTCCCAGATCGCCTCCTCGATCTCGGCGGCGCGAGCGGGATCGATCGTCCCCGACACGCACAGCTCCTGCTCGCCCGGATGGTCGATCAGCATGACACCGCCCTCGTCCTCCGCCGAAACGACCCGGGAGAGGTCCGGGTGCTGCAAGCCCTCGCGCAGGAAAAGGTGCGCATCGAGCTTGTCCTGCTCGTCCGACTGGCCGGGTCGGAAAGAGAGGACGATGTCAGCGTAGGCGCGCTGAGGCCGGATGAACGCCTCCGAGTCGGCTTCTCGCCGGTCGAGCTCGGTCAAAACCTGATCGGTCCGGTAGCCGCGGCGCGAGCAGTCTCGGGCCACCTTCCAGCGACGGCGCAGCTCTTCCGGAGGATCGAGGTAGAGGCGCACGTCGTACGCGTCCCGCATTGCCTGAGTGTGGTAGCCGAGCAAGCCCTCGACCACCGCGAACGGCGCCGGCTCGACGTAGACAGGGGGTCCGAAGGTCCCGTCCCCGTGCTGGTAGACGGGCTTCAGGACCGCCTCGCCTCTCCGGACGTGCGCGAGGTGCTGCGCGATGATGTCGATGTGGTTGCAGTCGGGATGGAGCGGCGTGATGTTCCGCTCGGCTCGCTGCTTGCGGTCGTACTTGTGGTAGTCGTCGGTCGAGATGTGGAACGCGCTGCCCTCGCCGAGGACGCGGACGAGTCCCCGCGTGATCGTCGTCTTGCCGGCCCCGGAGTCGCCGACGACGCCTAGAAGGATTGGGCGCGCCATCTCGCTCCCTCTCTATGCCGCCGGCGTGCCGTCGCCGGCGCGCCGGGTTGCGTCGCTCGTGAAGACACGGCTCTTCAGAAGATCTTCGGCCTCGATGCGCAGCAGATCGTCTCGAGAGACGCGGCCGCCGGTCTCGATCAGCCGGCTTGCGTGCCGAAGCCGCGCCCGGTCGATCGCGTTCCGCACGCTGCGCCCGTTCGCGAACTCCGGCAAGAGCATGCGTCGCTCGATGTAGTCCTCGAGGGTCGCGACGGCGTCGTCGCTCAGCTCGTACATCTGGCGCCGAAGCATCAGCCGGCCGATCTCCATGAGCTCGGCGGCGCTGTAGTCGGGAAAGTCGATGTGATGCGGGACGCGTGAGTACATGCCGGGGTTGGCGTGGAAGAAGGCGTCCATCTTGTCCTTGTAGCCGGCGAGGACGACCACGATCTGATCGCGCTGGTTCTCCATCGCGCCCAGGAGGATCTCGATCGCCTCCGGACCGTAGTCGCGCTCGTTCTCCTGACGGAAGAGGTAATAGGCCTCGTCGATGAAGAGGACGCCGCCAAGGGCTCGCTTGATCACCTCCTTCGTCTTCGGGGCCGTGTGGCCCACGTACTGGCCGACCAGGTCTTCGCGGGTGACCGCGACGAGATGTCCCTTCTCCAGGTAGCCGAGGCGGTGCAGGATGTCGGCGATCTGAAGCGCGACCGTCGTCTTCCCCGTGCCGGGCCCGCCCGTGAAGCACATGTGCAGGCCTGGCGGCTCCGAGACGAGCCCAGCCTCGCGGCGCAGCCGGTCGATCGCGAGCAGGGCAGCTATCTCGCGCATGCGAGTCTTGACGGCCGCGAGACCGACGAGTTCCTCGTCCAGTTCCGCGAGCACGTCGTCCATCTGCGACTCGCGCAGCACGGACTCGACGTCGAGCGAGACATCGTTCGGGGCCGTCTCCGTGGAGACGCCAGGCTGGGCGAGCTGGGTGGTCATCGAGCGGAGCCCGAGCCGTTGGCGTAGCGACGGCCGGCCGGGCGATCGGCGGCATACGGGTGCGTGGTGTAGCGGATCTGGCGGTCGGGCCCCTCCTGGCGCTCGAGCCTGAAACCGGGCTCGTCGGCGGGGCGATTGACGATGAAGCTCAGCCGAAGGCTCTGGCGCCCGAGCGACGCGTCGTACGCGTTCACCTTGATGTAATGGTTCGAGAACTCCTGGCGGCAGCTTGCGAGCTCGCGCATGACGAGCGTCCCGTCCTCCAGGTCGAAAAGAGGTGGGCCGTACATCTCCCAGTAGCTGTTTCGCGGGTGGGGATCGTCGGTGTACTCGATCGAGATCGCCCACCCCTGCGAGACGGCGTAGGCCATCTGCGCCTCGATCTGCTCATCGGTCAGGGGTGGCAGGAACGAGAACGTGCCTTGTGTGATCTTCATCGCTCGCCTCAGTAGCTCGGAGTCGGGGTCGCGACGGCGTCCGGCGTGTCGGTCGACGTGAAGTCGAAGGTGATGTCCTTCCAGACCTCGAGCGCCGCATCCAGCTCGGGACAACCCTTGGCTGCGTGCGCGAGGATGTCCGGGCCCTCCTGGTAGTAGTCCTGGCCTTCGTTTCGCGCCAGGATCATCGCCTCGACCGCGACGCGGTTGGCAGTCGCTCCCGCGGCGATCCCCATCGGATGCCCGATCGTGCCGCCGCCGAACTGGAAGACGACGTCCTCGCCCAGGTAATGGAGGAGCTGGTGCATCTGGCCTGCGTGAATCCCGCCCGAGGCCACCGGCATGACGCTCGGCATCGAGCCCCACTCCTGGTCGAAGTAGATGCCGGTGACGGGGTTCTCCGCGATGAACGGCTCGCGGAGCGTGTCGTAGTAGCCTTTGATCGCGTTCGGATCGCCCTCGAGCTTGCCCACGACGGTGCCCGCGTGGATGTGGTCGACGCCGAGCAGGCGGCACCACTTCGCGAGGACGCGGAAGTTCACGCCGTGGTTGTTCTGGCGCGTGTAGGTGGTGGCGCCGGCGCGGTGCAGGTGAAGGATGACGCCGTTTCGGCGAGCCCAGTTCGACATCGACTGCATGGCCGTGAAGCCGACCGTCAGGTCGATCATGACGATCACGCTGCCGATCTCCTTGGCGAACTCGGCCCGCTCGTACATGTCCTCCATCGTCGCAGCGGTGACGTTCAGGTAGTGCCCCTTCACCTCGCCGGTCGCTGCCGAAGCGCGGTTGACGCCCTCCATCGCGAAGAGGTAGCGGTCGCGCCAGCGCATGAAGGGCTGGCTGTTGATGTTCTCGTCGTCCTTCGTGAAGTCGCGCCCGCCGCGCAGCGCCTCGTAGACGACCCGGCCGTAGTTCCTGGCCGAGAGGCCGAGCTTCGGCTTGACGGTCGCTCCGAGCAGTGGTCGCCCGTACTTGTCGAGGTACTCCCGCTCCATCACGATCCCGTGCGGCGGGCCCGGGAAGGTCTTCACGTACTGGAGCGGTATGCGCAGGTCCTCGAGCCGGAGCGCCTGGAGTGCCTTGAAGCCGAAGACGTTCCCGATGATCGAGGAGGTCATGTTGGCGATCGATCCCTCCTCGAAGAGATCGATGTCGTAGGCGATACGCGCGATGTACTGGGCCGGAGTTCCCGGGACCGGGTCGACGCGGTACGCCTTGGCCTGGTAGTGCTCGTGAGCGCTCAGACGGTCGGTCCAGACGACGGTCCAGGTGGCCGTCGAGGACTCGCCTGCGACCGCGGCCGCCGCCTCGATCGGATCCACCCCGGGCTGGGGCGTGATCCGGAAGGCTGCCAGGATGTCGGTGTCCTTCGGCTCGTAGTCGGGCTCGTAGAACCCCATCTCGGCATACGGCGTGACGCCGGCGGCCCAGCGATCCTTCTCTCGCGGTGCTGTCGTCGAGGCCATCCGCGAACGATCGTAGGCGACCGACCTTAAGACGACAAATAAAGCTTTTCCATTTAGTATTAGGCAAATGCCTATGACATTCTCCCAGCTGGCGACCTTCCTCGCGGTCGCGCGCGCCGGTTCGGTCACGGGTGCGGCCGAGGCGCTCTTCGTCACACAGCCTTCAGTGTCCGCCGCAGTGTCGGCGCTTTCCAGGGAAGTCGGTGTCGAGTTGACCGAGCGCGTCGGCCGAAACATCCGGCTGACGCGCGCGGGTCAGGAGTTCCTGCCGTTCGCGACGGACGTCCTGGGACTCCTCGAGGTAGGTAAGCGGGCTGCGCACGAGGCTGCCGAAGCCTCGGCTCTCGAGGTGCGGATCGCGGCGGTGACGACTGCCGGCGAGTACCTGCTACCCCCGCTGCTTCAGGCTTTCTCGCTCCGTCATCCGGACAT
>JBPCPR010000014.1:0-2759 GCA_050998925.1 Gaiellaceae bacterium | reverse complement strand
GCGCTTGGTCGAGCGGGCCGCGCGCGAGACCACGGGTGGGACGAAGGTCTTCTTCCGGGGGCACGAGATCGATCTGGCGCCGCCCTGGCAGCGCGTCAAGCTCGTCGACGCACTCGATGAGCTGGGGCTCTGGACGCGAGACGAGGAGGAGCTCCGGCGGCGCCTCGAGGAGCGCGGGACGGAAACGGGAGGCGATCGCACCTGGGCGCAGCTCGTCGACCACGCCCTCTCGGCGCACGTCGAGCCGGCGCTCGTCCAGCCGACGATCCTGCACGACTACCCGATCGAGTTGTCGCCGTTCGCCCGGGTGACGGACGACGACCCGACCATCGTGGAGCGGTTCGAATACTTCGTCGGCGGCATGGAGCTCGGGAATGCGTTCACCGAGCTGAACGACGCGGCCGAGCAGGAACAGCGGTTCCGTGACCAGGAGGCCGCATCAGAGACGGGGGACGCCACCGCGGAGCCGGGCGACCCGGACTACGTCGAGGCGCTTGCGTACGGCATGCCGCCCACCGGGGGCCTCGGCCTGGGGATCGACCGGCTCGCGATGGTGCTCACCGGCCGCGAGACGATCCGCGACGTGATCCTGTTCCCGGCGCTACGGGATCAGAAGCGCTAAAGGTGCGGGCCTCTAGTTCGCGACGGTGACGCTGATCGTGGAGGACGCGGTCCTGCCGTCGGTCGCGGTGGCCTTGACCGTCAGCTTGTGCGTTCCGTTCAGGTAGGCCCACGTGTTCCAGGTTCCTGTGTCGCCTCTGAAGACGTACGGGCTGTCGAACTCCGTCCACAGCAGCTTGCCGTCGATCGAGAACTCGACCTTGGACACAGTTGCTCCCGAGGTGACGGCCTCCCAGCGCACGTAGCCCTTCACCGTCTGCCCGTTCGTCGGTGTCTTGGAGGAGGCGGTGAACGATGTCGACGTCGCGGGCTTCAGGAGAATCAGACCGTCGCGCGCAGGGATCACCACGGAGGTGACCGAGGCTCCGGTGTTCAGGCTCGGAGCCTGGTTTCCGAGTAGACGCTTGTAGGTCCCTCCGAGCGAGACCGTCTGTGCCGAGAGCGTCGGGTTGTGCAGCGCGATGCCGTTCGCGAAGTTCCGGCGGTAGACGCCGCTCGAGAGCTTGGTTGCAGCTCCGCTTGCAAGACCGAGGTAGCCGCGCTTGCGAATGCCGACACCGCCGTCGTACTCGTCGTACCACCAGAGCGCGTTGTGCTTGTAGTGGGGGTAGAGTTCGTAGTAGGCCCCACCGAGGAGGGCGAGAGTGAGACCCCAGCGCATCGACTTGAGAACGCACGGATCGAGCATGTAGATCGTCGAGTTGATGTCGGCGCCCGACGGGATCACGAAGTCGCCGCCCGTGCATTTCTGGGCCGCATGGAGAGTCGCGACGTAGCGTGGCATCGAGTAGGGATCCGCGAAGTTGAGCCACTCCCCGGTCATCTTCAGGAACCCGGTCGTGCCGACGAATCGCTCGGTCTGCTCGATCATCGAGAAGTTGGCACTCTTCCGCCAGCCGTCCACCGTCGAGCCGCGGTACCCCTCGGGCACGCCGTGCTGAATGGTGTTTCCGCCCACGGTCTTCCCGGGGAACCATCGCCGGAGCAGGTTGCCGAAGTTGTCGATCCCGTTGTCCCAGTTCTTCCGCAGCGCAACCTTGTCACCCGAGCACTCCATCGTGCCGTTGCGATCTGTGTCGATCTTGGCTCCGAAGAACCAGCTCTGGCAGATGGCGGGGCTGTGGTCGAAGTTGTCGGAGAAGACCCCGTCCCAGCCCTTCCGATAGAGGGAGTTGCTCTTCGCCGCGTACGCATAGATCTTGGCGATCTGCGCGGAAGTGCCTTTCTTCATCGGGTCGGCGAGGTTGAAGCCCTGAGCCTGGTAACCACTGAGGCTCGGGGTGGTGCCGTCGGCGTTCCGCAGCCGGTCCCAGTACGAATCGAAGGCTCGGATACACCCGAGGTTCGCCGCCGATCCGTCGACGATCGAGTCGCAGCCACCGGTCCAGCTTCCGGCCGCTCCGTACGTCGCGTGGACGTTGGCGCCGTTCAGCTGGGGCTGGAGCAGAAAGATGCCCTTGGGGTTGAGGCTGCGCATCTTCGCCGTGTCACAGCGCGGGTAGCCGACGACGAGGTCGTACTTGGCGAGCTTCTCGGGCGAGTCGCACGACCAGAGGTGAAACGTGCGCGGGAAGCCGTGCGCGTCGCTCGCCGCGCTCGCAGGCTGCGACGCACTACCGGCGAACGCGAGCGCGGCAAGGACGGCGAAAAGCCAGGCTGTCCAGCCGCGCGCGTTCGAGCTTGACGTGGATTCGCTAAGACTCGACAAGGTAACCGCAGGGGGGCGCGATGAAGGGCGGAGTGATAGAGGGCTTCGTGCTCGTTGGCAAGGCATCCTGCGACCGACTTACAAAACCCTTGCAACGCGATCAGGGCAGAAAATCACCTGCGCGCCGCAAGGAGCCCGACTTCTCGTCAGATCAGCGGCTTCGAGGCCCAGCGGCTGCGGGCCGAGGGGATGCCGGACTCCACCGAGCGGCGTCGGTCGAACCCGTCCATCATGGCGACGTCGCGACCGCTGCCGCCGCGGACGACGTCCCGCGTCTGGTCTCGTGCCAGGATCAGGTCGGGGCCTGCTCCCCCCACCAGCACGTCCCGCCCTGGTCCACCCACGAGGATGTCTCGTTGACCGCCACCGTAGATCCTGTCCCGCCCAGGGCCGCCCCGGACGACGTCGTGGCCGCCCCGTGCGTAGATGA
>JBPCPR010000078.1:0-5170 GCA_050998925.1 Gaiellaceae bacterium | reverse complement strand
AGCTACACTCGCAGGCGGGCGATGGGCTTCTTTCGATCGATGAGTGGCTTCGGAGGCCGCGACATGGCGGTGGACCTCGGCACCGCCAACACGCTCGTGTATGTGCGCGGGCGCGGCATCGTCCTCTCCGAGCCTTCGGTGGTCGCGATCGACCAGCGCACCGGCGAGGTGCACGCTGTCGGCGTCGAGGCGAAGCGGATGCTCGGACGCACTCCTGGAACCATCTCCGCGATCCGCCCGCTCAAGGACGGCGTCATCGCCGACTTCGACGTTACCGAGCAGATGCTCCGGCACTTCATCCAGAAGGTGCACCACAACCGGTTCGCGCACCCGCGCGTCGTGGTCTGTGTCCCCTCTGGCGTCACGGGCGTCGAGAAGCGCGCAGTCGAGGAGGCGACGCTGTCGGCCGGGGCCCGACAGGCCTACCTGATCGAGGAGCCGATGGCAGCCGCGATCGGCGCCGGGCTCCCGGTCTCCGAGCCGACCGGGAACATGATCGTGGACATCGGAGGCGGGACGACCGAGGTGGCGGTCATCTCCCTTGGCGGCATCGTCGTCTCCCAGTCGATCCGCGTCGGCGGCGACGAGATGGACGAGGCGATCATGAGCCACATCAAGAAGGAGTACAAGCTCCTGATCGGCCAGCAGACGGCCGAGGAGCTGAAGCTCGAGATCGGCTCCGCCTGGGACCTCCGAGAGGAAGTTCGGGCCGAGGTTCGAGGTCGCGACATGCTGACCGGCCTCCCGAAGACGATCGTGATCACGTCTGAGGAGGTCCGGCGGGCACTCGACGAGCCGGTCACCCAGATCCTCGACGCGATCAAGTCGACGCTCGACAAGACACCGCCCGAGCTCGCCGCGGACATCATGGATCGCGGCATCGTGCTCGCCGGCGGTGGCGCGCTCCTCTCGGGCCTCGACATGCGCCTTCGCGAGGAGACCCTCATGCCCGTCCATCTGGCCGAGTCGCCGCTCACGTGCGTGGCAGTCGGGTCGGGTCGCAGCCTCGAGGAATTCGAGGCGATCCATCGCTCCGCCAAGGCCCGGCAACGGAACGGCAAGCGGCGTTATTAGACCGATCGACCGGGTTTCTCACTACACTTAGACCCCCGTGCCTCGGCAACGCACAGCACGGCTCCCCGTTCTGAGCTCTTCCGTTCCGCGTCCTGAGGGCAACCGCTCCCGCAGCGGTGGCCCAGTTCGCGCGCGGCTGGTCGCGGTGGCCCTCGTCCTCGTCTCCCTGGCCCTGATCACGGTCTACTTCAGGGAATCCTCCGACGGGACCCTTCACAGCGCCCAGCGGATCGGGGTCAGCATTTTGACGCCGTTCGAGGTGGCGGGCGAGCGCGTCTCGCGCCCCTTCCGGGACGCCTACGGGTGGACCGCAGACCTCGTCGGCGCCAAGTCGGACAACGAGCGGCTCCGTACAGAGGTGGAGGGGCTCCGGACGCAGGTGATCCAGAACCAGACCGCGGCCGAGGAGAACAAACGCCTGCAGGCGATGCTCAACTACATCGGAGGGGCCCGGTTCCCGGAAGGGTTCACGGCCGTCCCCACGCAGGTGATCCAGAAGCCGCCGAATCCCTATGCGCAGCAGATCCTCGTCCATGCCGGCACGAGCAACGGTGTCAAGCTCTACGACCCGGTCGTGACCGAGGAGGGCCTCGTCGGGATCGTGACCGACGTGACCTCGGGCACGGCCCAGGTCCGTCTCCTCACCGACCAGGAGAGCGCCGTCTCGGCCGAGGTGCTCGGGACGAGCGCGTCGGGCATCGTCGCGCGTGGCCCGAGCGACAGCTCGACGCTCGTCCTGAACCGCGTGCCCAAGGAGGAGGTCGTGACCGAGGGCGACATGGTGATCACCTCGGGCTGGCAGAGCGGACCGCTGACATCCCTCTATCCGAAGGGGATCCCGATCGGCAAGGTGAGCGGTGTCAGCAGGCGTGACGTCGACCTCTACACGCGCATCCAGGTGACTCCGCTCGTTGACTTCGGCTCCCTCGACGACGTGATCGTCCTGACCGGCGGCGACTCGAAGAAGCCGTGACCGCGGCCGACGTTCTCAAGGCCGCGGGGCTCCTGCTGCTCGCGGCTCTCCTCCAGGTTTCGCTGCTCTGGACGATCGAGGTCTCGAACGGCCACCCAGACCTCGTGCTCGTCCTCGTCGTCGTCCTGGCGCTCGTCCTGGGTCCGCTGCTCGGCGCGGTGGCGGGCTTCTGGGCCGGGCTCTTCCTCGACGTGGCCACGTTCTCGACGCTCGGCATCTCCTCGCTCCTGCTCACGCTGGCCGGATACTGGTCCGGACGTCTCGGCTCGATCATGAGCAAGTCGTCGCCGCACCCGCCGCTCATCGCGGTGGGCTTCGCCACCGTCGCGGTCGCGCTCGGCTCCGCCTTCCTCCACTTCGTCCTCGGCTCGACCGTGGGGGCGTCCGAGCTGCTCGGGCGAGTCCTCCTGCCGATGCTCGCGCTGAACCTTCTCCTCGCCTACCCGGTCCACCGGCTCGTCTGCAGACTCTTTCCGCGGACGGCCCGGACCGCCAGGGAGGTGATCGTCTCTGGCTAGCCTCCCGGAGTTCCTGCCGCGCGACCCGCGGGTCTCGGAGCCGTATCGCGTCTCGCCCCAGATGGCGATCCGAATCGCCATCCTCGGGATCTTCGCGGTCGCACTGTTCTCTGCGCTCTTCTTCCGGCTCTGGGCGCTTCAGGTGATCTCAGGCGAGCGCTACCTGCAGGACGCCCGGAACAACCAGGTCCGGACGTTCCGCCTCCAGGCGCCGCGTGGCACCATCCTCGACAGGGACGGAGACGTGCTCGTCTCCAACCAGCCGGGCACCCAGATCCAGATCTGGCCGGCCGCGCTCGATGAGCTTCCGAAGGCCGAGCGCGACGCCGAGATCTCGGAGCTCGCAAGCCTCCTGCGCCTGAAGCCCAAAGACATCCGCAAGGAGCTTCGCGCCCATGCCGACGACCCCTTGACCCCCGTGACGATCAGGACGAGCGTCAAGGACGACAAGGTGAACTACCTCTACGAGCACCAAGCGGACTTCCCGGGGGTGGAGATCCAGCCCGTCCAGCTTCGAAGCTACGAGGACGGCAACGTCGCCGCCCAGCTCCTCGGATACGTGAGCGAGATCACGGGCGAGCAGCTCGAGGGCCGCGCGAAAGACGGCTACGCGGCCGGAGACCGGATCGGTCAGACCGGGCTCGAGGCGAGCTACGACCGCTACCTCCGCGGGCTCGCCGGGGAAGGGCAGGTGCGGGTCGACGCGCTGGGGCGCATCACGAGCGACCGCGAGTACAGCCAGCTGCCTGAGCCCGGCTACTCGGTGCGCCTCACGCTCGACGCCGATCTCCAGCGGGCTGCCGAGGACGCGCTCGCCTATGGGATCCGGCTGGCGATCGAGAACGACGAGTTCTATGCCAACGGAGGGGCGATCGTCGCCATGGATCCAGCCGACGGCGCCATCCTCGCCATGGCCTCGAGCCCGACCTACGATCCGAAGACGTTCGTCGGCAACGTGTCGCAGAAGGAGCTCGATGCGCTCCGCGAGCCGGGGGCCAACCTCCCGCAGCTCAACCGGGCCGTCAGCGGCATCTATCCCCCGGGATCCACGTTCAAGCCCGTCACGGCGCTCGCCGCCCTCCAGGAGAGGATGCTCGACCCGTACGAGCCGATCCAGTGCGACCCGTCGATGACGGTCGACGGCCAGAAGTTCGTCAACTGGGACCCATACACCAACATGGCGATGAACCTGGCGCCGGCCCTCGAGCGGTCATGCGACACGTATTTCTACCGGGTCGGGCTCCGCTTCTACGAACGCAAGGACTCCCCCCTCCAGAAGTGGGCTCGCAAGATGGGATTCGGGTCCCTGACGGGGATCGACGTCGGGCCCGAGGAAGAAGGGCTCATGCCGACCCCGGCGTGGCGGGAGCGTCACTTCAAGACGGAGATCGACAGGATCTGGACCTCCGGGGACTCGGTGCAGCTGGCGATCGGCCAGGGCGACCTCCTGACCACACCGCTGCAGATGACGCGCTTCTATGCGCTCCTGGCCAACGGCGGCAAGCTGGTGGAACCTCATCTCGTGCAGCAGATCGAGGAGCCGAAGGCGGACGAGCAGGCTCCCGTCATCGTCCGGCCGATCCGGCCGAGGCCGCCCCGCGACCTGAACCTCGACCCCAACGCGCTCCGGGTCGTGCAGGAGGGCCTCTTCGACGCGACCCACGCACCCAACGGAACCTCCCAGCAGATCTTCGGCCCGTTCGACGTCGACATCGCGGGTAAGACGGGGACGGCCGAGAAGTTCCAGCGGCTGCCCGGCTACGGGAGCGCCGGTGGGAGGCTGCTCGACCAGTCCTGGTGGTGCGGCTACGGGCCGACCGGGAAGCCGACGATCGCCGTTTGCGCCCTGATCGAGAACGGCGGCCATGGCAGCACCGCGGCTGCTCCCGCCGCCATGAAGCTGCTCGCGAAGTACTTCGACGTCCCGGAGACGCCGGTCGTTCTGGTGAACTCCGACTAGAGGCCCATGGCGACGCGCGTCCTCCAGAACCGAGCTCGCTCCCAGGCTCCCGGCGAGATCGCGAGCTTCGTCCGCCATCTCGACTACCTGCTCTTCGCGGCCGTCGGCGGCCTCGTCGCCTATGGGCTCTGGGTGCTCTCGGCCGTAACCCAGAACGACATCGCCGGGGACCCCGACTACTACGTCGTCCGGCAAGGGATCAACATCGGTGTTGGAGTGATCGCGCTGGCGGCGGCCACGGCTGTCAACCCGGAGGTGTATCCCCGTCTCCGCCGCCCGTTCTACGGGCTCCTCATCCTGCTGCTCGCCGTCGTCTTCGTCACGGATTCCGTGCGCGGCTCGCAGCGCTGGATCGACATCGGCTTCTGCCGCTTCCAGCCGTCCGAGCTCGGGAAGCTCATCTTCATCGTCTGCATCGCCGCTTTTCTCGCAGACCGCTCGCGCCGGCTAGGCGAATGGAGGACGGTCCTCTCTGCCGTGGGCCTGGGGGCCTTGCCGGCGCTCCTCGTGTTCATCGAGCCCGACTTCGGTACCGCCCTCATGTACGCCGGCGCCCTCGCCGCTGCGCTCTTCATCGCGGGCGTCCCCTGGTCGCGGCTTGCGGCGCTCGCCCTGACCGCGGGCACGCTCGCGATCACCCTGCTC
>JBPCPR010000236.1:0-3393 GCA_050998925.1 Gaiellaceae bacterium | reverse complement strand
ACCCTCACCAAGCCGCGCATCATGAGCTTGCTCCTCCTGACGGCAGCCGGGGGAATGCTCGTGGGCGCCGGAGGCGTCCCTCCGGCTGGCCTCCTGGCCGCGACCCTGGGTGGTCTGGCGCTCGCCTGCGGCGGCGCGTCGGCCCTGAATCACGTCCTCGACCGGGACATCGACCGCCTGATGGGCAAGCGGACCCGGGGTCGGCCCGTGGCAGCAGGACGAATACCGCCGGCCCGTGCCCTCGAGTTCGGCCTGGCGCTGTCCGCGCTCTCGTTCGTCGTCCTCGCGAGCTTCACGAATCTCCTGACCGCGCATCTCGCCCTCTTCGGCAACCTCTTCTACGTCCTCGTCTACACCAGGTGGCTGAAGCGCTCGACGCCACAGAACATCGTCATCGGCGGCGCCGCGGGGGCCGTCCCGCCCGTGGTCGGCTGGGCAGCCGCGACCGGCAGCCTGACCCTCCCGGCCCTCCTGCTCTTCCTGATCGTCTTCTTCTGGACGCCGCCGCACTTCTGGGCCCTGGCGCTGCTCATCCGGCGCGAGTACGCGGCAGCCAGCGTCCCGATGCTCCCGGTCGTCAAGGGAGAGCCGGAGACCGCGCGCTCGATCGTCCGTTACACGCTCCTCATGGTCGGCGTGACGCTCCTGCCGTTCCTGGCGCACACGGTCGGCTGGCTCTACCTCGCCTCGGCGCTCCTCCTGGGAGGGCTCTTCATACTCCTGGCCGTCGCGCTCCTCCGCGAGACCACGCCCGCTCGTGCGCGCAGGCTCTTCACGTACTCGCTGGCCTACCTCGCGCTCCTCTTCGTCGCCCTCGCCGTCGACCCGATCGTGCTCGGTTAGTACTAGGCAATGGATCCTGAGCTCGCCCGCAAGAACAACCGCCTCGGCCTGCTTCTGCTCGCACTCGTCCTCGTCCTCTTCGCGGGCTCGCTCGTCGTCGCGATCGCGTACCGCGCGCTGATCTAGACAACGCGGGCTCCCTCATCTGAGGGAGGTCGGTGCGAGCGCGCCTGCCGACAACATCCTTGACGCCGTGCTCGTTCGCATCCTCACCGTGCTCGTAAACTCGCTCGCCCTCGTGCCTGCTGCGGCAGCTGCTCCCGCGCCTAACGGTCTCCACGGGTTCCTGCTCCGCGCGACCGAGTCGAGCGGCACTCCGCGCACCTTCTCGCGTACTCCGTCCTTCGCCTGGAACGCCGTTCGCGGCGCCGGCCGCTACGAGCTCCAGCTCTCCACGCGCAAGAACTTCAGCGAGAACGCCATCGTGTAGGGAAAGCGACGAGATCAAGGCGCCGCTCGCTACCGTCCCGCTCACGCTCCCCTGGGTCTCGAGCCCCAAGTACTCTTGGTACGGCCGGGTGCGGGGAATCGTCGGCGGCAACGTCCCGGCTTGGAGCGACAAGTACGGGTTAAACCTCCGCTCCCCCTCGCCCCCGGCGAGCCTGTCGACCGGCGTCCTCAACCCACGCCCCGGTCTCGTCCGGTGGACTCCGGTGGACGGAGCCACCGCCTACGAGGTCTCGTTCATTACCGACCCGGCGACCGGTACATCGAAGAAGGTCAAGTCGGCGACGACTGCCGCTGACCTGCGCGAGTACTACAGCTTCCACAACGACCCGAGCTACTTCGACAACGACATCTCGGCGGTCGAGGGCGAGATCTGGTGGCGGGTTCGCGCGGTGCGCGAGGTCTCGGCAAGCCGATGAACGACATCAAGGTCGTCTCCTACGGGCCGTGGAGCACCCTCTTCAAGACGGTCGAGCCCCCCGTTGCGGCAACGACGCTCGCGCTCACCGACTCCGTCTCCCGCAGCCGCGGTAGCGACGTCGTCGTCTCCGATGCCACAGGCGGGCCGAGCAACGACGCGCACGAGCTCGCGCCGGCTTTCTCCTGGACAGGCAGCCGAAGTCTCGCTCCCGGACTCTACGGCGATTGCCCCGGCCTCACGGTCGACTGCCCCCTGTTCCACGTCTATGTCTTCACGGACGAGGATTGCTCGAATCGCGTCCACGTCTCCGACCTCGTCGGAAGCCCCGCCTACGTCCCCCGCCTCACGGGCCCGCTCGCGATCCCGGCCGATCCCGCGAAGCTCGCCGCAGCCGCCAGCGTGTATCTCGCAGACGCGGCAGACGAGGGCGCGGCAGTCTACGACGCGGGCGGCGAGAAGGTCAAGGCAGCCGGCACCGAGGTGGGGATCAAGACCGACCCGGACGAGCCCGTCGGGGAAGACCTCGTCCCGGACCGAAAGACAGGCTTCCGCGACATGGACTGGCCGGACGGCCGCTACTACTGGACCGCCGTGCCGGCAGTCCCGTACGTGACTCCCGAGAACAAGGTCGAGTACCACGACGTCGAGTTCGCAGAGGACATGTGCGCGGCCGGCGAGGTTCTGCCCTTCGGTAAGACCAGCGTTCCGGTGACCGAGCGCGACTCGGGCGTCCCGTTCATCTCGGGCCTGTCCAGCGGCGGCCAGCTTCGCGCCGCCACCACGGCGACCCCGTCCTTCTTCGGACGTGTTGTCGTCGCCTGGAAGCCGGCCCTCGGAGCCCGAAGGTACGAAGTGCAGTGGAGCCGGCGGAAGTCACCGTGGAAGACCGTCGGCAAAGAGAGGACCCCGGCCACAGCGGCGCTGCTCGACCTCGCGCCCGGTCGCTGGTTCTATCGCGTGCGCGGCCTCGACACGACCATCACCACGCTTCGCTACGGGATGACGTGGAGCGACCCGCAGCTCATCAAGATCGTCCCGCGCCGCTTCCGCGTTTCCTAGCCTTTACACAGACGCCGGGGCGAGGCTCCGGCCCGCAGTCTCGTAGACAGGGTCACGGCCGAAGAGATCGAGCTGCTCCGAGAGCAGATCGCTCGCCGACTCGTTGTCCCGACGCGTCGGAGCCACGGGGATGCCGTCCGCTTCCACCAGCTCGATCTCGCCCGCAGGCTCGAGCGTGAGCGAGATCTCCCGATCGAGGCGAGTCGAGAGCCACCGGGCGAGAAGCGTCGCGTCGGACTCCGGTCCCGCGACCCTGAGCGCCGAGACGGCTCCGACGTCCGGCCAGAGCGTGGCCAGCGCCTCCCTCCATGGGAGCGTCCTCGCCCACGCGATATCGGAGACCGCCACCTGGTCGAAGAGACCGGCGACGTAGCCGTACTCGTCCTCGAGGTCGGGCCATTCGCTCGAGTCGACGATCAACCGGTCGACGACTCCGATCAGCTTGCGCTCGCCCTCGTCGCGGCCGACCGGCCCGCGCCAGCGGAGGAAGACCGGGAGGTCGGCGAGCAGCAGCGGCTCGACCACGCTGGCAGGGGAGCTCGACCGCGTGCCGCAGAGATGGATCTCGATCACCTCGGAGCAGACCTCGCGCTGCTCGCCCCGGTGCACATAGCACCTCAGGT
>JBPCPR010000206.1:0-3811 GCA_050998925.1 Gaiellaceae bacterium | reverse complement strand
GGTCTCCGCCGAGGAGCTGGGTCGCGACGAGCGCGGCCAGGAGCGCAGGAGCGAGGAGCGACACGACTCCGGTCAGGGGAGCGAGCCGCAGGCGAGAGACGCTCACCAGCGGAGCCCCAGGAGGCAGGCGGCGCTCGCGACGAGGATCGGGATGCCGGGCGCGGCGAGCGGGACGAGCGCCAGCGCGAGCGCCGCGCCCGCGAGAGCTGCGGCCAGGGCGCGCCGCTCCCAGACCTGTGGGACGAGGAGGGCGAGGAAGAGTGCCGGAAAGGCAGCGTCGAGCCCGAGCCGCTCCGGATCGCCGATCAGCCCCGCCCCCATGACGCCGACCGTCGTCCCTCCGATCCAGGCGACGTAGAGCACGAGGCCGGCCCCGACCAGGCGCCGGCGGCTGAACTCGCCCGGCCCCACCGCGGCGATCGCCCACGACTCGTCCACGATCAGCTGGGCCTCGAGGAACCGGCGCCAGACCGGGCCCTCGAAGACGGGGCCGACCGAGACCGAGATCGGCGCGTACCGTGCGTTCAGGAGGATGGCGGCCGCGATCGCCGCCGCCGCCCCGCCGCCGACGTCGAGCACCGAGATGGCCGCGTACTGCGCCGACCCGCCGAAGGTGGTGGCCGACATGACGATCGGCGCCAGCGACCCCATCCCGGCGGCCTTCGCCAGGACGCCGAACGAGGCGCCGAACGTCGAGCCTGCGACCGCAAAGGGCAGGATCGCCCTCGCGCCGTCCCGGTAGCGGCGCTTGCCCGCCGGTGCCGCCGTCACGCGACTAGCTTCCGGGCTTCTCTGCCGCAGTTCATGAGCGCGTCGAGCGCCGAGAGGCCCGGCTCGAAGTCGCCCCACAGCTGCGGGTACGGCGTCGGCTCGAACTCGTCGTAGCGCACGGACACCCCTTCGTCGGCAAGCAACTCCTCGTCGGTGTAGTCCTTGCCTCCGCCCGCTCCCGAGAGATACGTGTCGGCGCCGACCGCCTTGCAAACGTCGAGGATGAGGTCGGTCTTCCGTCCGAAGTCGGGCACGAGCTCGGAGAGGAGGACGCGCTTCGTCTCGATCCCGAGGTAGTTCGCGAACGCCTCGATAAGCGCCACATTGACCTCCACCGGCGTCGAGCCCGTCTCGAGAGCCTGTCCGTAGAGGCCGAAGACCTCGTCGAAGTAAGCCGCGCGGGCGTAGCTCATCTCTACGGTCTTCAGGTGCTTCTCGCGCCAGCGCGGCTCGGCGAACTCGATCTCGCGATACGTCGCCTTGCCCTTCCGGCCCTTCGGCGCCGAGACGGGCACGGTCAGGAAGGTGACGCCGTTCGGCGTCTTGATGCGGTTCCGGGCCCCGAAGCTCTGTCCGCGCGGGAACTGGACTGCGTCGAGGTAGACGAAGAGGTCGCAGGCCGCCACCTTGTGGAAGTAGCCGAGCCACGGGATGTAGTTCGGTTGATGAACGGCGACGGTCAGGGAGCCGTCCGTCATGCTGCGAGCTGGGCCAGGAGGGCCCGGAAGCGCTCCTTCTCCTCGGACCGGGCGGCGTGGGTCCGGAACGGGAACGCCGCCGGTGGGTCGGCGGCGACGCCGATCTCTACGCCGTAGGTCTTCCGGCTCCGGGCGGCGACTTCGTCGAGCACGCCGCGAGGGTCACGGCAAAGCGCTTCGTACGTGGTGCGAACGACGACCTCCTCGCCCGCCTCGGGGAGCGCCCGCTCGAAGAAGCGAGCGAGGTAGTGGACCTGGCCGGCGATCTGCTCCCAGTGGTCGAGGCCTGCCAGCTCCTCGACCTCGGGCGGCATGTAGCTCCACCACGTATCCGGGTCACTGTAGTACTTGCGCCGCGCATCCAGGATCGAGACCGCCACGTCGAGCGGATCGCGTTCGACGTACAGGTAGACGACCTGGCCGAGCTCCGCGCGAAGCCGCGGCAGGTGGTAGGAGGCGAGCACGTTCTTCGCAGCGAACGGCCTCCCGCCCAGCTCCGCTTGCATGTTCGCGAGCGTGCGCCGGAGCCCGGCCCAGTCGATCGCGTTCTCGCGGTCGCGTGCGTGCGCGACGTCCGCGAAGCTCTCCTTGCGGAGCCAGTGGCGCCAGAAGTAGCCGAACTCATGGATGCCGCGCAGGTCGGCCGTGCGCGCATAGTCCGACTCGAAGGCGGGCCGTACGGTCTCGCCGCCGACCAGCCCGCGGCTCAGGCGCAGTCCATGCACGGGGGCGAGCCAGAAGCGCGCCGCGACGTTGTCCATGTAGCCGACGTCGAGGCAGTAGGCGAGGAGCTGGCTGAGCAGCGTGGTGCCCGAGCGGGGAAGGCCGAGGACGAAGACGAACGGTGCGGTGACCTCGACATCGTCGTAGAGCTCACGCTCGCGGGGCTCGAGATACTTGTTCAGCTCGCGGAGGAAGCGCTCGTCCGAGGCGCCCTTCGTATACCCGCCCTTGCGGCGGTCGTAGAAGGCCTCGAACCGAGTCGCCATCGCCGAAACCTTAGTGGGTAGCATCGGGCGCCATGGCTTCCCGGGCGCTCGTGATCGGGCTCGACTGCGCTGCCCCGCAGCTCGTCTTCGACCGCTGGCTCGACGAGCTTCCGACCATCCGCGGGCTGACGGAGCGGGGAGCGTGGGGCGTCCTCCGGAGCTGCGACCCGCCGATCACGGTGCCCGCCTGGGCGAGCATGACGTCCTCGCGGAGCCCCGGCGCGCTCGGCTTCTACGGCTTCCGGAACCGGCGCGATCACTCCTACGACGCGCTCGCGTTCGCCGACTCGCGGGCGGTCAAGCTGCCCCGGGTCTGGGACATCCTCTCCGAGCGGGCGCGGGACGTGATCGTCCTCGGCGTGCCGCAGACCTATCCGGTCAGCCAGGTGAAGGGCGTCATGGTCTCGTGCTTCCTCACCCCGGATACCGAACGCCAGTACACGTACCCGGCGGCGCTCAAGGACGAGATCGAGCAGGTCGTCGGTCGCTACCTGGTCGACGTGCCGAACTTCCGGACGAACGAGAAGGCGAAGCTGCTCGCCGACATCGAGGAGATGACCGAGAAGCGCTTCCGCCTCGCCGAGCACCTGCTCGAGACGCGGCCGTGGGACCTTTTCTTCATGGTCGAGATGGGCACCGACCGGATGCACCACGCCTTCTGGCGCTTCTCGGACCCGGAGCACCGCCTCTATGAGCCCGGGAACGAGTTCGAGGGAGCCATGCTCGACTACTACCAGGCGGTCGACGAGAAGATGGGGCGCCTCCTCGACCGCTTCGCCGACGAGGAGACCGCCGTGCTCGTGGTCTCGGATCACGGGGCGAAGCGGATCGAGGGCGGCATCTGCATCAACGAGTGGCTCCGGAAGGAGGGCTACCTGGTTTTGAAGGAGGAGCCGGTGGGCCCCGTTCCCTTGAAGCCGGAGCTCGTCGACTGGGCGCGGACGACCGCGTGGGGCGAGGGTGGCTACTACTGCCGGCTCTTCCTGAACGTCGAGGGGCGGGAGCCGGAGGGCCTGATCCCCGCCGCCGACTACGAGCGCGTCCGCGAGGAGCTGAAGGAGAAGCTCGAGGCGCTCGGAGACGACCAGGGCAGTCCGATCGGCACGGTCGCTCACCGTCCCGAGGACCTCTACGCGGAGCGCCGCGGCGTCGCCCCCGACCTCCTCGTCTACTTCGGAGACCTCTACTGGCGGAGCGTGGGCCAGGTCGGCACCGGCACCGTTCACGTCTTCGAGAACGACACCGGCCCGGACGACGCGAATCACGCCCACGAGGGCCTCTACGTCCTGGTCGGCGAGGGCGTCGAGCCGGGCCGCGGCTCCGAGCGCGACCTCCGTGACGTGGCTCCAACCC
>JBPCPR010000191.1:0-3331 GCA_050998925.1 Gaiellaceae bacterium | reverse complement strand
GGAGCACACCTTGCGGGGCGATGCCGTGGGTGATGTCGATCACCTCGACGTCCGGCGCGATTCGCTTGATGACGCCGTGGCACGTGCCCGCGAAGTCGTCCGCGAGCCCGAAGTCGGTCAGGAACGTGACGAAACGATGCGCGATCCAGCGAGCTTAACCGCTGTCGTCAGGCCGTCCAGGTCGTGCGTCTCCGCCTCCTCGACGACGTCGAGACCGCAGTCCCGAGCTTGCGCAGAGGTGACGGGGCCGATCGACACGCAGGGAGTGGGAACGCCGAGGGCCGCCAGGGCGGTCGCCGCGGAGGCGGAGGCGAGCACCACGAGGTCTCCGTCCGGAAACTCGGGAACGTCCTCCGGCACGGTCCGGTAGAGAGGGAGGACGTCCGCGTCGAGCTCCGTGGCGAGGAGCGGCCGCGCGTCCTCGGCGCCGGCGAAGAGCACCCGCCCAGCGGGCCTGGGCAGCTCCTCGAGCAGTCCCTCCTGGGTCGAGCGGCGGGCGACGAGAGCAGGCTCCACGCCGTACTCCCGCACGGCCTCCGCGGTCCCCGGCCCGAGGACGGCGACAGGAGGGGGTGCGCCGTCGAGCCGCGAGAAGACGAGCTCTGCGGCCACGCGGCTCGTCAGGACGAGCCAGTCGTAGCCGGCGGCCGACACAGGCGGGCCTGCGAGCGCGTGAATTCGGATCAGCGGGCAATCGACCGCGTCGAGACCCGAGGCGCGCAGGCGCTCGGCCAACTCGTCGTTCCCGCCCCGAGCGCGGGTGAGCACGACCCGGACGGGATCCGTCACGACGGGACGGCGGCCAACAGCTCGTCCGCCAGTGCGATCGGATCTTCGCCGCGGCGGCGCTCGATCCAGCTCCCGTCCTCCGCCGCGATCAGCGCCGTCAGGCCCGCTCCGTCGTGGTGGGCCGCGACGGGAGCCAGGCACCCCGCTCCGATCCGCCCCACGCACGAGCGCTCGGCCGACACACGCCTCCGAGTCTCGGGATGGTCTGCCGAGACCACTCTCGCCTCCTCGCCTACCCGCACCTGGAGGGCGATGGCGCCCTGGCCGGCCTCGGGCACCAGGTCGACCGGGTCGAAGCGCAGGCCGATCTCCGCCGAGAGCCCCAGCCGGTCAAGCCCCGCCGCCGCGAGCACGATGGCGTCGAGGCCGCGCTCGCCACGCTTGCGGAGGCGCGTCTCGACGTTCCCCCGGAGCGGCTCGATCTGTAGGCCCGGCTCCGAAGCAAGGAGCTGGGCGCGCCTGCGAGCCGATGCCGTCCCGATCCGCATTCCCGGCGCGAGCGCTGTCGCACCGCAGAGCGCGTCGCGCGGATCCTCCCGGGGCAGGTAGGCGCCCACGAGTAGACCAGTCTCGTCCGTGGAGGTCATATCCTTCGCCGAGTGGACGGCGACATCGATGCGTCCCGCGAGAAGCGCCTCCTCGATCTCCTTCACGAAGACGCCGCGCTCGCCGATCTGGCCGAACGGCTTCGAGCGGTCGCGGTCGCCCGCCGTGGTCATAGGCACGAGAGCGACGTCGAGGTCGGGATTCGCGGCGCGCAGACGGTCGGCGGCGAGCTCCGCCTGCGTGAGCGCGAGCCTACTGCCGCGGGAGCCGAGCCGAACCAGCACGGCAGCGCGCCCGCGACCGCGCTCTCGTCTCGCCGCACCCGCGCGTGCCGGGGGGCCGGGCTCGGAGGAACGTGTACGGGGCCTGCACCGGCAGCGGGCGGCCCACGAGGAATCGCGTCTGGATCTTCAGCGATCTTCCTCAACGAGGCCGAAAAGATGGCGCACGGCCTCAGCATAGAGGACGCCGTCGACACCACCGGTCGGAGCGGCAGCCGCCTCCTTCAGGCGCACTGTGGGCAGGTGGAGGAGCTTGTTCACGATCTGCGTCGTCAGCGACTCGACCGCCCGCCGCTCGCGCGGAGACAGGGTGCCGAGGCGAGGCTCGGCCCGGGCGACCTCCTGGGCTCGAATCGTCTCTGCGAGCTCGCGGAGCGACGTGATCGCGGGCACGACGTCGCGTGCGCGTTGCCAGGCCCAGAACTGCTCGGCCTCGTCGGTCACGATCGCCTCGGCCCGGTCGGTCTCCTCCGTGCGGCCGTCGGCGCTCTCGGCCACGACCCGCTGGAGGTCGTCGATGTCGTAGAGATAGCAGCCGGGAAGATCGTTGATGGCCGGGTCGAGGTCGCGCGGAACCGCGATGTCGACGAAGAAGACGGGTCTTTCGCGCCGACCGGCCAGCACCCGGTCGACCTGCTCGGCAGTGATGAGGTAGCCGGTGGCGCTCGTCGAGGCCACGACCACGTCGGCGAGGACCAGCTCTTCTTCGAGCGCCTCGAGCGTGGTCGCCCGGGCCCCGAATCGCTCCGCTAGTCGCGTCGCGAGCTCCAGCGGACGGTTCGCGACCACGATCCCGCTCGCGCCCCGGGCCACGAGCTCGAGCGCCGCCAGCTCGCCGATCTTGCCCGCACCCAGGAGCAAGACGTTCGTGCCGCGAATGTCCTCGAAGACACGCTCGACCAGCTCTGCCGCGGCCGTCGAGACGGAGGCAGGGTTCTCGGCAATCCCGGTCTCCGTTCGCACGCGCTTGCCGGCCTTGAGAGCCTGGCGGAAGAGCCGGTGGAGCGCCGGGCCGGTCGCGCCCGCTTCCTGGGCTGCCTCGTAGGCGGAGCGCACCTGGCCGAGGATCTGGCCCTCGCCCCGCATCATCGAGTCGAGCCCGGCCGCGACACGGAAGAGGTGGAGGGCGGCTGCCTCGTCGTGCAGGCGGTAGACGAGCGGCAGGACCTCGGCCTCGCGCACGCCCGCCAGTTGCCCGAGCGCGTCGAGCGCCCGGCGCTCGGTCGCCGCGGGATCGTCGCCGGCAAGGACGAGCTCGGTGCGGTTGCAGGTGGAGAGGCAGACCGCCTCGCCCCCGTCGGCGAGGGCGAGGGCGGCGGCGAGCCCGTCCGCGCGCTCGCGGTCGAGCGCGGCCAGCTCGCGCAGCTCGACCGGGCTGCGGTGGTGCGAGATGCCGGCGAGGACGACCCTCACGAGAAGTGGGTGAGCGGGAGGGCGAGCCTGACCACGATCACGAGGGCGAAGCCGAGCACGGCGATCCAGGCCGCGCGCCGACCGCGCCAGCCGGCCCCGTAGCGAAGCCCGAGGAAGGCGCCGTAGACGGCCCACGTCCCGAGCGTCACGGCCATCAGAGCGTCGAGGCTCCCACCGTCGCGACGCAGGCGGATCGCTCCGGCGGCGATGCCGAGTGTCAGCGCGGGGAGCGCCACGGCGATCGTGCGGGCGGCGAGCGTGTCGAGCGTCGCGAGCGCGGGCGCGCCGAGCCGGAGCACGCC
>JBPCPR010000224.1:0-3268 GCA_050998925.1 Gaiellaceae bacterium | reverse complement strand
GTAGCTCGACTCGTTCTGCTCACCGGTCAGCGCGATCAGCGAGAGCGCGAGAAAGAGGAGGGGGACGAACGCCAGGAGCGCGAAGTACGCGACCATCGCTGCGAGGTGGGTGCCCCGGTCGCGCATGAACTTCCCCAGGATGGACGAGACCGCGCGCATTCGCCCGAGTCTAGGAGCGATAGAGGACTGAGAGAGGGCTGTGGTAGGTTGGCCGCATGGACGCCGCGCAGGCGCTCGCCGACCTGACAGAGATCTCGACCCAGATCCAGGCGGCGTTGATCGCGGACGAGCAGGGCGCGGTGGTTGCCTCCACGTTCGCCGACGACACGAGTGCCGGCGAGGCCGCGCGGTCCGCGCTCGACCTCCTCGCCGCGGCCGAGGACGCGGGCGGGAACGGGGCCGTCCACCTGACGCAGGTTCTGGCTTCGACGCATGCCGGCTCTGTCTTCGTGGTGCGGGGAGAGGAGCGGATCGCAACCGCGGTCACGGGTCCCGAGCCGACGGTCGGGCTCGTCTTCTACGACCTGAAGACTTGCCTGCGGCTCTCCGCCGAGCGGCCCGAGAAGCCCGGGCGGTCCCGGAAGCAGACGAAGAAAGACGAGAAGAGCGTCGATGCGTAGGGCGCTCCGGTGGGGTGTCGTCGCTCTTGGGTCGGCTGCCGGCCTCGCACTCTGGCGACGGTCGTCGGGCAAAGGCCGCGAGCGGGTCGAGCTCTACTTCTCGGACGGCTCGATGGTGTCCTACCCGGAGGGCTCGACCGAAGCTGCGAGGCTGATTCCACTCGCGCGCCAAGTCCTCACGACCGCGCGCGGGTGACCGACGCGGAGCTCGCGCGGCGAATCCGCGAGCGCGCGTATCTCGAGGGCGACTTCGTGTTGCGATCGGGCCGCCGCTCCCGCTATTACCTCGACAAGTACCGGTTCGAGACCGACCCGGAACTGTTGCGGGAGCTCGGGGAGCGCATTGCAGCCTTTGCGAACGCGAGCCCCGAGCGGCCCGACCGGCTGGCGGGCCCCGAGCTCGGGGCGGTGGCCTTAGCCGCCTCGGCCTCGCTCGCCTCCGGGCTCCCCTTCCTGATCGTTCGGAACGGGGCGAAGGGTTATGGGACGGACCGTGTGCTCGAGGGTGTCTTCGAGCCCGGCGAGCGAGTCTGCCTCGTCGAGGACGTCGTGACGACCGGGGGCGCCGCGGTCAAGGCCGTGGACGAGCTCCGAGCAGCCGGCCTCGAGTGCCGGACTGCGGTCTGCGTGGTCGATCGCGAGGAGGGCGGAGTGGATGCGCTCGCCCGTCAGGCCGTCCGATTGACCCCGCTCTTTCGCGCCAGCGAGATAGCAGCGGCCGCAAAAGACCCGTAAACCCGCATCATTGCGTGGAATCGCGGCCCCTGTTAGTCTGGTGCCGCTTCACACGGACCCAAGACGGAGGAGGAGAGCGCAGTGACGAAATCCGAGTTTGTCGAGAAGGTGGCCTCCAAGGCTGACCTTTCGAAGCGCGACGCCGCCAAGGCGGTGGATGCCTTCCTCGACTCGGTTCAGGAGACCCTTGTGAGCGGTGAGGCCGTGTCGTTCACCGGTTTCGGCAAGTTCTCGCCGCAGCGGCGGAACGAGCGCCAGGGCGTGAATCCCCGCACCGGTGAGAAGGTCACGATCCAGGCAGCAACGGTCCCGAAGTTCTCGGCAGGCAGTGGGCTGAAGAGCGCCCTTCGCAACACCTAGACAGCTCCACCCTCCAACGTTCCGTCGAGGGCCGCCGTGAGGCGGCCCTCGGTCTGTCTGTCACCCATCCGGGGAGAGGTGCACGGCTCCGTCCTCGTCGAGTATCCACCCCGGGTTGTGCGCGATCTCCCATGGATGGCCGTCTGGATCGGTGAAAGCGCCCGAGTACCCGCCCCAGAACGTCGCCTCGGGTCTCCGGGTCACGGCCGCTCCGGCAGCCTCGGCCTCGGCGACGACTGCATCGACCTCGCCGGGGGAGCGCACGTTGTGGGCGAGCGTGATCCCGCCGTAGCCGCCGGTTTCGTCGACCTCGGAGTCGGCAGCGAGGGCCTCGCGGTCCCAGAGGGATACGACCATGCCCCCGGCCTGGAAGAAGACGACGTCGTCGTCGGGCGCCGCTCGCGTCGACCAGCCGAGCGCCTCGTAGAACGCCCTGGCGCGGGCGAGGTCCCGGACGCCGAGGGTCACCACGCTGACTCGTTGCTCCATGCATGGAGGCTGTCATGTGCGGCTCTCCGGTTGAAGGCGAACATACGTTCGTCTAGCATCTGGCCATGCAACTCAGGCTGGATGCCGCCGACCGGCTCGTCGAGCTGGTCGAGGAACAGGGAGGAGTCGTCCCGGTCGAGGAGGCGGCCCGCTCGCTCTTCGCGCTCTCCCGGGCACCGGCAGGACTGGCGCGCGATCTCCTCGCGGACGTCGTCGCCGCGGACTCGCGCCTCGACTGGAGCGGCCGCTCGGTCGGGCTCGCCGGCGCGCAGCTCCCAGCGCTCCCGCTCGAGGTGGCCACGTACGTGGTCGTCGACCTCGAGACGACCGGTCTCGCTCCGGGTCGTGCCCGTATCTGCGAGATCGGGGCCGTCCGCGTCCGCGGCCTCGAGCTCGCGGCCGCGTTCGAGACTCTCGTCGACCCGGCCATGGCCCTGCCCGCGAGCATTGCGGCGCTGACGGGCCTCTCGGACGCCGAGCTCCTGGGAGCGCCAGCGCCCGGAGTCGCGGTCGCGCGCTTCCTCGACTTCGCCGGGGACTGTGTGCTCGTGGCCCACAATGCGCGGTTCGACGTCGGTTTTCTGAACCACGAGGTCGAGCGCCTGCACGGACGCCGGCTCGGCTTGCCCGTTCTGGACACGGTCTGGCTGGCGCGGCGGCTCCTCGCAGGCCGGGCGCCGCGTGCGAGTCTCGCGTCGCTGGCTCACTTCTTCGGCACCGCGACGGAGCCTTGCCACCGGGCGCTGCCCGACGCGCGGGCGACCGGCGAGATCCTCGTCCAGCTCCTGGGACTGGCCCAGGAGCGTGGCGCGCGCTCGGTCGCGGACGTCTTGGAACTGGTGGCGCCTCGGGCGCGCCGCGTGCACGCCAAGCGCGGGCTCGCCTTTGGCGCTCCGGAGCGCCCGGGCGTCTACGTGTTCCATGACGAGCACGGACAGGCGCTCTACGTGGGTCGCGCCCGGAACCTGCGAGCGCGCCTTCGCTCCTACTTCCGCTCGGAGCGGCAGCGCCCCACGGTCGAGGCCGCGCTGGCCGCGCTTGACCGGGTCGACTGGACGGTTCAC
>JBPCPR010000176.1:0-11273 GCA_050998925.1 Gaiellaceae bacterium | reverse complement strand
CGAGCGCGTGAGTGCGCGCGGCGCCTGGCAGTCACGAACGCAGGGACGATCCCCGATCGCGGGCTCTTCGGCGTGTACCTCGTCAGCGGTTGCGGACGCGTGGGCGAGCGGGACGAGGAGATGGGCTACGAAGCCCGCCAGGGGCAGACGTTTCTCCTCGGCGCGTCGACCTGGAGGATCGAGGAGATCACGCGCGACCGCGTGCTCGTCTCTCCGGCACCCGGGATTCCCGGCACGGTTCCCTTCTGGAAGGGCGAGGGCATCGGCCGGCCGTTCGAGCTCGGGCGGGAGATCGGCCGAACGGCGCGAGAGCTCGTCGCCCTCGATGACGAGGCGGCGACGGCGTGGCTCACGGGCGAGCACGCCCTCGACGACCGCGCGGCGGCGAACCTCCTGACCTTCCTCCGCGAACAGGAGGATGCGACCGGCGCGCTTCCGTCGGATCGCACGATCGTCGTCGAGCGCTTTCGGGACGAGATCGGCGACTGGCGCCTGTGCGTCCTGACCCCATTCGGAGGTCGAGTGCATGCACCCTGGTCGCTTGCGCTGGCGGCCCGCTTGCGCGACACCCTCGGGCTCGAGGTCAACGCGATCTGGTCGGACGACGGCATCGCGTTGCACCTCCCGGATGCTGACGCACCACCTGCGACCGCCGACCTCATGATCGACCCGGAGGAGCTCGAGGAGCTCGTAGTCGCCGAGCTCGCGGGAACGGCGCTCTTCGGGGCGCGCTTCCGTGAAAACGCCGCCCGGGCACTCCTCATCCCGCGCCGGCGCCCCGGGCAGCGTACGCCTCTCTGGCAGCAGCGGCTCAAGGCTCAGGCGCTCTTGCAGGTAGCCCGCCGCTACGCCGATTTTCCGGTCGTCCTCGAGACCTTCCGGGAGTGCTTGCAGGACGTCTTCGACCTGCCATCGCTTCGCGCCGTGCTCGGGGACCTGCAATCGAGGCGGATCGACGTTGTCGATGTCGAGACTCCGCGGGCCTCACCGTTCGCCTCGTCGCTTCTCTTCGACTACGTGGCGACCTACATGTACGAGGACGACACCCCGTTGGCAGAGCGGCGTGCGCAGGCCCTTGCACTCGACCGGGACCTCCTGAAGGAGCTTCTGGGGCAGGAGGAGCTGCGCGACCTCCTCGACCCGCGAGCGCTCGAGCAGGTGGAGCGGGAGCTCCGCGGCTCTCCGCGCTCGCCGGACGAGCTACACGATCTTCTCCTCCGCCGCGGCGACGTCGGCCTAGGGGAGTTCCTGGAGGAGTTCTCGGCTTCCCTCGTCGAGGAGCGCCGAGCGGTCAAGGTGAAAGTGGGCGGCGCGGAGCGCCTGATCGCGGCGGAGGATGCGGGTCGCTACCGCGACGCGCTCGGCTCGATGCCTCCGACCGGTCTTCCCGATGTCTTCCTGGAAGCCGGCGAGGCGCCCCTTCGCTTCCTCCTCGTCCGTTACGCACGCGGTCGCGGCCCGTTCACCAGTGCCGAAACGGCGGCCCGCTTCGCGCTCACGCTCGACCGCGTCGAGGACGAGCTGGCGGCCCTGGAGCGGGAGGGACGCCTTGTTCGGGGGGAGCTCCGCCCGGGTGGGAGCGAGCGTGAATGGTGCGACCCGGACGTGCTCCGGCGCCTGCGCCGAGCGAGCCTGGCCGCGCTGCGTAAGCAGGTCGAGCCGACCGGCCAATCCGCTCTCGGCCGCTTCCTGCCCGCGTGGCAGGGTGTCGACCGAAGGGCGCCGCTCCGGGAAGCGCTCGTGCCGCTGCAAGGCCTCTCGCTTCCGGTCGGGCTCTGGGAACGCGACGTGCTTCCACGCCGGGTGCCCGGCTTCCAGCCGGCTCAGCTGGACCAGCTCTGCGCCTCGGGTGAGGTGGTCTGGATCGGAGCCGGGCTCGAACGAGTGGCGCTCTTCTTCCGTGAAGACGCTCCCGTCCTTGGCCGTCCGGCCGCGTTACCGCCGCCGATGGAGCCCGGGCACGAGGCGATCCGGTCCGCTCTGGCCGGAGGCGCTCTGTTCTGGTTCGATCTCGTCCGAGAGGCGGGACTGGAGGCCGAGAGCGCCCTGCCGGCGCTCTGGGATCTCGTCTGGGCCGGTGAGATCACGAACGACGCCTGGCAGCCTCTGCGGGCGGAGCGGCGCTTCCGTGCGCCTAGACCGGAGCGACGGCCGCGGCGGTTCTCCCGAAACCGCGCCAATGTCATCACCGCCACCCAGGGACGCTGGTCCACGACCGACGGGCTCTTCCAGGGAGCGCCCGAGCCACGCGTGCTCGCCGAGCTCCTGCTCGAGCGGCAGGGCGTGGTCACCCGCGACGGAGTTCGCGCCGAAGGAGTGCCGGGTGGCTACAGCGCCGTCTACCAGGAACTCCGGAAGCTCGAAACCCTCGGTGTCTGTCGCCGTGGCTACTTCGTCGAGGGCCTGGGCGGCGCTCAGTTTGCACTCCCCGGCGCAGTCGAGCGCCTCCGCGAGACGGGCGCGGGAACTGAAGCGCTCGTCCTCGCCGCGGCCGACCCGGCTCAACCTTACGGCGGCGCCGTGTCCTGGCCGCGTCGTGCCGGCTCGCGTGCTGCCCGCGTTGCCGGCGCCTACGTCGTCCTGCTCGGAGGCGAAGCCGCGCTCTTCGTCGAGCGCGGCGGCCGGACGATCGTCCCGCTGCGCGACCCCGAGGAGGACTGGCTTCGCGACGCACTCGTGGCCCTCGTCGCCCACGCCCGCAAGACGGGGGTGAAGCGGCTCGCCGTCGAGCGCTTCGACGGCCGTCCGGTCGCCGAGACCGAGGTCATGCCCCTGCTCGTCGAAGCAGGGTTTCTCGCCGGCCCGCGGCGCGCCGTCCTCAGAGCCTGAGCTCGGCCAGAGTCCTCTCCATCGATCGCATCGGATCTTCAGGTGGACCTGCCGCCGTAAGCGGCCCCTGGCTGCTACCACAGAGCTTATGGACAAAAGTTTGACATAGAGAAGAGCTGGACATACCTTTGCCACGGGGCACCCTCGAGTGTCCGGGGCTCGAGCGAAAGGTGCGTCCGATGGGTGCTTCACTGGCGACACTCTCCGATGAGGCGCTCGTGGCCGCCGTTGGCCGGCAAGACGAAGCGGCACTCGGCGTCCTGTACGACCGCCACGGGGCCACGTGCTACCGACTGGCCCTCCGGGTCGTCAGGGACCCGTCGCTCGCCGAAGACGTCGTTCAAGAGGCGTTCGTGGATCTCTGGCGGTCGGGCAGAAGCTTCGAAGCCGGCCGTGGCAAGGGCCGCACGTGGATTCTCGTCATCACCCACCGCCGGGCGGTCGATCTCGTGCGTCGCGAGGAGCGCAGGCGAGCGGAGCCTCTGAACGGCTTCGATGCGCCCGGCGACGATGGCGCGGACATCCAGGTCGAGCGAAACGGCGAGCGGGCACGCGTTCAGAGCGCGCTCCAGATGCTCTCCGCCGAGCAGCGCCGAACTCTCGAGCTGGCGTATTACGGTGGCCTGACGCAGTCCGAGCTTGCCGAACGGCTCGGAGAGCCCCTCGGCACGATCAAGAGCCGCATGTTCCACGCGCTCCAGCGCCTCCGCGGGATTCTCGCGGAGTCTCCAGCCTGAGCGTGGACGCCGAACGGCTACGCAAGCTCGAAGCCGCCTTCCGCGCTCTTCCGCCAGAGGATGTCGCGGCGATCCTGGCGCATGCGCCGAGTTGTGCCCACTGCCGGGAGGAGCTCGCAGTGCTTGCGGAGCTCGCCACCGCGCGGCACGAGGAGACCCGCGCACCGAACCCCGCCCTGCGGGACCGGGTGCTCGACCACGCCCGGCTGGACGAGCGCCGGGCCCGGAGCGTCCGCGTTGCCTGGGCTGCGACCGCTGCTGCCGCCCTGGCGGCCATCGCCCTGGGCGCATGGTCCGTTTCCCTCGCGGGCGACCGCGACCGTATGCGCGACCGTGCAGCCGGCTCGGAGCAGGCTCTCGCTCTGCTTGCCGAGCCCGCCAGCACGATCCTCCGCCTCGAACCGGCGCGCGGCCGTCTGGTGGTCGCGCCCTCCGGCGAAGCCGTCCTCGTTCTCGCGAGCCTCGAACCGCTCGCGGGCGGCGAGACGTATGAGGCCTGGGTCGTGACTGCGGGCAGGGAGCAGGCTGCCGGTCTCTTCCGAAGCGGCGATGCCGTGCATCTGCTTACGAGGACGGTGGATCCCGGGTCGTTCGTGCTCGTCACGGTGGAGCCGGAGGGTGGAAGCGCGACGATGACGGGCCCACCTGTCCTTCGTTCGCCCGTCCGCCGCTAGCTTTCAAGGCATGCCTGAGGGCGACAGTCTTCGTCGTGCGGCCGATCGCGTGCGTGTCCTCGAGGGGCAGGTCGTCTCCGTTGAGACCCCGCACCCGCGTGCAGCGCTCCTCGGACTTGCCGGTCGACTGGACGGGCGGCGGCTGGAGCGAGTCGAAGCGGTCGGCAAGAACCTCCTCCTCACATTCGAGGGCGGGCTCGTCCTTCGGAGCCACCTGCGGATGAAGGGGCGGTGGCACGTCCGCCGCGCGGAGGAGAAGCTGGCCGGGCGACCGTGGCTCGTCCTGCGCGGGGATGAGTGGAAGGCCGTCCAGTGGAACGGGCCCGTGCTCGAGCTCGGGTCGGATTCGCCCGTGCCGGTCCGGCGCCTCGGCCCGGACATCATGGACGCACCACCCGATGTAGACGCGATGGTCGAGCGGCTGCGGTCGGCGGATCAGCGCCGCGAACTAGGGGAGGCGATCCTGGATCAGCGGCTCGTGGCCGGGATCGGGAACATGTGGAAGGCGGAGGCTCTTTGGTTGGCACGGCTTTCACCGTGGGCGGCGCTTCACTCGCTCTCGAACGACGAGCTTTGGCGCCTCCTCGAGATCGCCGCCGGGGCGATGCAGGCACCCAGGGCCGGGCGGGCGGCCTACCGCCGGACTGGCCGGCCGTGCCGGCGGTGTGGCGGGGCGATCCGCTCCCGCCCCCAGGGCGAAACGGCGCGAATGGCGTACTGGTGTCCGGGGTGCCAGGCAGGAACAGGGAGCACCAGCGCGTAACTCCGGGCGGTGGCCACGTCCATTCCCCGCTCCCCTGCCCTGCTCCAGGCCCTACGTGGATTCTGCCTCGGCGCCTTCTTCGAGTTGGGGCTGGAGCTCGAGCAGGGAGCCGACCTGCCGATCGCGCTCGAGGAGCATGCGACGCCGAACCGGCCGACGCTCTACGAGTACCGCCCGCTGGTTGGTGCGTTTGTGGAGTCGCGCGCAGACGGGCTGGCGCGCCGTGACGACGCCCGCGACGCGCTCGCCGTCCTGAAGGACGAGCCGGCCGCCGGAATCTTCGCGCAGGCTCACGCCGGCGAGCGGGTCGGCGAGGACGAGGCCCTCACGCGCACCATCCTCATGCCGTTGCTCGTTGAGACGGCGGAGGCGTGTGGCGGCTTCGACTGGGAGGATTCCGCCTTCGAGCGGGCGTACGCCAAGCTCGAGTCCTCGCTCTTCGGAGAGCGCCGACTCTACGGTGCACTCGCTCCGCTCGTGGGCCTGACCGCCGGGGGCGCGATCGAGCTCGGCCGAGGGATGACTGTGCGCCCGGTCGCCGCCGGTGAGCTCGCGTCCACCTGGCCGGAGGCCAGTCGCCTCTTACCGCGGGACTTCGGGCGGGAGGTCGACCGAACGCTCGTGCTCGAGCTCGAGGCCGACCTGGAGGGCACAGCCTGCCGCGTCCCCGACGCCCCACTCGAGATCTCGCGGGCTGTGACGGCGCTTCGGCTTGCAACGCCGGGGGCGATCTCCGCGGGCCCGGTGATCTTCGAGCGCCTCGACTGGCGTCCCTATGGGGTGCGCCCGGTTCCCGCGCTCGCGGCTCAGATGCCGCCCGGCGAGGCGACGCGGCTCGATCCCTTTCGGGCCCGGCTCGTCGTCAGCCTGCAAGAGCGCCTCGCGGCGGTGCCTAGCGACTCCGAGGTCCTCGAAGCTCTCGATCGGTGGGAGCTCGCCCTCTTTCAGCAGGGACCCGTCCGGGCCGACGAGCTTCGCGAGGCGCTCACCACCCTCCTCGGCTGCGACGAGGGGCCTTGGGCGGCGGCGATGCGAGCTGCGGTGCTGCTCGGCGACAACGCCCGAGAGCGCGGCGAGCTGCTCACGGCGCTGCGCGCGCTCGTCGACGGCGATGGTCCCGGCGCCGGGGCGGAGGAAGCTGTCCGCCGGGCTCTCGTCGAGACGATCCTGCACGACTCTCGGCCGGCCCTCGTCCTGGCGCTCGACGAGGCGCTGCTGGGTGTACGGCCACGGCCGCAGACGACCGCCGCCCGAGTAGTCGCAACGGGATGAACCGGGACGAGCTGCTCCGGCTCCGCCGCTGCAGGCTCCTCCTGCTCGCCGGTGCCTTCGGGATTCTCTTGCCCATCCTGCAGCCGAGCTGGATCACCGTCTCGGTCGCAGTGGTCGGGGTCGCGCTCCTGGCGTTCGCATACTGGCGGGAGTGCCGCTAGAGCTCTCGACGCCTAGGGGACGCACGCGCGTTTCGTTCCAGAGTCGCGACGCATCCGGCACATCCCGCGTGCCACCCGCGCGCTTTCCCCGACTACCTTCGGCGGATGGATGAAGCCGCACGCGTGTTGGAGCGTCTCGATCGGATCGATGCCCTGCGGGCCGCGGGCGTAGCCTCACCCGTGCTGCTCAGCGAGGTCCGTGGGCTGCTCTCCGACGCCGAGTTGTGGATCCGCGCGGAGGGCTCCGGGACGGAGGGCGCCGAGAGGGCACTCGCCCGGTGTCGTGCGGCGTTCGGGGAACCCCGGGAGACGGGGGTGGCCGTGCCCTAGAATCGACCCGCATGCCGAGGTACGGACCGCCGGACGCCTTCGAGACGCCCCGGTTCTCGGGCCCTCGGACCTTCATGCGCTTGCCGCATGTGCGCGACCTGGAGGGAGTCGACGTCGCGATCGTGGGCATCCCCACCGACGGCGCGGTCGTGTACCGGTCGGGAGCCCGGTTCGGCCCGGAGGGAATCCGGTCGGCCTCGGTCATGCTCCGCAACTTCAACCCTTTGCTCGGAGTCGACGTCGTCGAGCGGCTCTCCCTGGTCGACTACGGGGACGTTCCGACTGTGCCGGGCTCGACCGAGCACTCACTCGAGCGGTCCGAGCGGGCGCTCGCCGAGGTAGTCGAGGCAGGGGTGACGACTCTGTGCCTGGGCGGCGACCACACCGTCCTCCTGGCCGAGCTGAGGGCGCTGGCCCGGAGGCACGGACCGCTGGCGCTCATCCAGCTCGACTCGCATCACGATCTCTGGGACGAGTACTTCGGGCAGAAGCTCTTCCACGGGAGCGTCGTTCGGCGTGCAGTCGAGGAGGGGCTCGTCGATCCGTCGCGGTCGCTTCAGGCCGGCCTGCGTGGCTCGCTCGGGTCGGCCGAGGAGGCCGGGTACCCGGCCGAGCTCGGTCTCGACGCGCTCACGTACGAGGAGCTGGCGGCCCTCGGACCGGCGGGGTTCTCGCAGCGTGTTCGGAACCGCGTCGGAGACGCGCCGTGCTTCCTCTCCTTCGACATCGACTTCGTCGACCCGGCGTACGCGCCCGGAACCGGGACGCCCGAGGTGGGAGGGCCGTCGAGCCGGGAGGCGCTGACCTACGTCCGCTCGCTCGCAGGACTCGACTTTCGCGGCTTCGACTGCGTCGAGGTCTCGCCGCCCTTCGATCCGGCCGGGCAGACGGCGTTCGTCGCGGCGAACGCGTGCTTCGAGATGCTCTCGCTGCTGGCGCTGCGCCTGTAAAGCTCTGGCAGCGCAGAAGGTTTCTCTTTTCCGCGAGAGGACAAAACCTCTCCAGAACTCCAAACAACACGCAGAAAAGGGAGGCTCACCGCAGTGGTGGAGACACATACCGCAACCCGGGATCGCACGTTGCTGCAGAAGGCGGCGATGCTCATGGGCATCGTGTTCCTGCTCGTCGGCGTCCTCGGCTTCATTCCGGGGATTACGACCGACTACGATCAACTCGGGAACTTCGGCGAGGTCGGTGCGAAGCTCCTCGGCATCGTCGGGATCAACTGGCTCGAGAACGTGGTTCATCTGCTCTACGGCGTCCTCGGACTGGCTCTCGCCAGGACGTGGGACGGATCGCGCGCGTATTTCCTCGGCGGCGGGGTCATCTACCTCGTGCTCTGGATCTACGGGCTCGTCATCGACCTCGATTCGAATGCCAACTTCCTCAGCGTGAACAACGCCTCGAACTGGCTGCACTTCATCCTCGGCGTTGTGATGGTCGGGATCGGAGTGCTTCTCGGCCGGGATCGTGGGCACGTCGGCGGCCGTGACCGTGTCGCCACCGAGGGAGCGCCTCGGCTCTAAGGCCAAACGGAAGAGGCGAGGGAGCCTCGACCGTTCCCTCGCCTTACTCCATGCGGGAATCCGCGTCATTTGCCGTGGAAGGATTGTGCTAGCCTGACTCGAAAGGAAGGCTCCGGATGAGCCTTCTGAAAACCCTCTCGCGCTCGCGCAAGCAAGCGCCCGCCTCTGAAGGAGTGACGCTGGGACAGGTCATCTCGTTCGCGAACCAGAAGGGCGGCGTGGCCAAGACCACGACCACCCTCAATCTCGGCGTGGCCTTCCAGGAGCTCGGCCACCGGATTCTCGCTGTCGATCTCGATCCGCAGGGGAACCTCACGATGAGCCAGGGGATGGACCCGGACACCGTCGACCAATCCATGTTTGACGTGCTCGTGCATGCCCTGCCGATCAAGGAGGTCATCCACCAGGCAGAGGTCGACATCGCCGTCTCGTCGATCGATCTCGCCGGTGCCGAGCTCGCCCTCTCGAGCATGATCGGGCGAGAGCGCGCGCTCCAGAAGGCGCTCATGCCGGTCCGGAGCGAGTACGACTACATCCTGATCGATACCCCGCCGTCGCTCGGTCTCCTGACCATCAACGCGCTGACGGCGTCGGATCACGTGATCGTTCCCGTGCAGTGCGAGTACCTGTCTCTCCGCGGGCTCGTCCAGCTCGAGGGAACTCTCCAGATGATTCGCGAGAATCTGAATCCGTCGGTTGAGATCAGGGGCATCCTCCCGACCATGTTCGACGGCAGGACGCTCCACGCGAAGGAAGCTATCGAGATGCTGAAGGAGAACTTCGGCGACCTCGTCTTCGACACGAAGATCAAGAAGACCATCCGCTATGCCGAGGCGCCCGTCCAGGGCAGCTCCGTGCTCAAGTACGACCCATCCGGCCCGGCCGCGAAGGCATACCGCGACCTCGCCAAGGAGGTGCTCAATGGCTCGACGCCGCGTTAGCATGCGTGAAGGCCCCCTCGCGGAGCTCTTCAAGGCGACGGAAGCGGCTCAGCGGCAGGCGGGTCGTGATGAGCCTGCCCGTGAGGCCGCACCCGGCGAGGATCACCCGACCGCCGAGCACGCCGGGCCCGAAGCCCCCGCTCCCGACCCTGACGAGGCTCCCTCACAGGGCGCCCAGGGAGGTGAGGCGGCACAGGCTGCTCTGGCACCCGAGCCGGAGGAGGCGCCGCGCGAGGAAAGGGGGCACAACTGGCTCGAGCCGCCCGTGACGAGGATGGCCGATCCGCAGCGTCTCCATCGCGCGCCGCGAACCGACTCGTCGGCATACCTGGCTGTCATCCGCGTCGTCGGCGTCGGCGGCGGCGGACTGAACGCCGTCAACCGCATGATCGAGGCCGGCATCTCCCAGGTCGAGTTCGTCGGCGTGAACACGGACATCCAGCAGCTTCGAAGCTCGGACGCGCCCGTCAAGCTCCACATTGGGCGCGATCTGACCCAGGGGCTCGGCTCGGGCGCCGATCCAGAGGTCGGCCGCAAGTCGGCCGAGGACGCGTACGACCAGATCAAGCACGTCTTGCGCGGCTCGGACATGGTCTTCGTGACCGCCGGCGAGGGCGGGGGCACGGGGTCGGGCGCGGCACCGGTCGTGGCGCGCATTTCGCGCGAGCTCGGCGCCCTCACCGTTGGTCTCGTCACGATGCCGTTCCGGTTTGAGGGAACTCGCCGGCGAGGCCAGGCGGACGCGGGCGTGGACGAGCTCCGGCGCGTCTGCGACACCGTGATCGTGATTCCGAACGACCGGCTGCTCGAGGTGCTCGACCGCTCGACCTCGATGCTCGACGCGTTCCGGATCGCCGACGACGTCCTGAGGCAGGGCGTCCAGGGGATCTGCGACCTGATCACGACGCCTGGGCTCATCAACCTCTACTTCGCCGACGTTCGAACGATCATGAGCGACGCGGGCTCCGCTCTCATGGGCATCGGCTTCGCGACCGGGGAGAACCGAGGATCCGAGGCCGCCACCCGCGCGTTGCAGTCGCCACTGATCGACACCGAAATCGTCGGGGCGAAGGGCATCCTCCTCTCGATCGCCGGCGGCGAGGATCTGACTCTGCAGGAGGTCAACGCGGCCGCGGAGGAGATCCGGAGCGCTGCCACGGAGGACACGAACATCATCTTCGGCGCGACCATCGACCCGCGGCTCACGGGCCAGGTCTGGGTCACGGTCGTCGCCACCGGGATCGGGAAGTCGGGCAAGCGGCCCGCGCCCCGGACGACCATGGAGTCCGGCCGGGCCGAGGAGCCGCTCGAGCCGCCGAGCTTCCTGCGCGACCTGTAATCCGCCCTGCAAGCATCTAGGCTCTTTGGATGAAGGGCGCGATCGCGGCCGGACATCCCCTCACCGCCGACGCTGGCGCGCGGATCCTCTCCGAAGGCGGGAACGCGGTCGATGCCTGCATCGCGGCCGCGTTCGTCTCCTGGGTCACCGAGAGCCCCCTGACGGGCCCGGGCGGCGGCGGCTTCCTGCTCGTGCACCGGTCGACGGCGAGGCCAGGGCGTCCCGATACGGTGCTCGACTTCTTCGTCGCCGAGCCCGGGCAGGGTCTTCCGCACGAGGACGGAGCGGCCATGGAACAGGTCGACGTCTCCTTCGACGGGACGACAACACAGGCGTTCCTGGTGGGCGCCGCGTCGTGCGCGGTTCCCGGCGCAGTCGCCGGGCTCTCGGAGGCCCACCGCATCTACGCGCGTCTGCCCTGGCCGGTCCTGCTCGAGCCGGCGATCGAGCTCGCACGGAACGGCGTGACTCTGAACGAGGCGCAGGGGTTCCTGCACGGCGTTCTCGACCCGATCCTCCGTTACGGGCCCGCTGCCCGGGCCATCTACGGAGATGCCTGTGGGCTCGCGGTGGGGGAGATGCTCCGACTCGCCGAGCTCGCGACGACCCTCGAGGAGCTGGCGGCCGAGGGTGCGGCGTCGTTCTACCGCGGCGACCTCGCCTGGCGCCTCGCGGCCACGGTGCAGGAGCTGGGTGGGAGG